>DASZQQ010000600.1:0-6195 GCA_035549595.1 Caulobacteraceae bacterium | reverse complement strand
CAGCGCCGCCTCGCCAGGGAGAGCGCCGATTCGTCCCGCCCGTCGAACAGCACGACGCAGCGCTCGAACGGCGCGATGTCGCCGGGCTCGGCGCCGTCGATCAGGAACAACGCCTGCGCGCCGTTGGCGTTCTCCTGGCCGGTGGTGATCAGCACAGGCTGGCGCTCGGCCAGCGGCTCGCCGGCATGGCCGTGCGGCAGGAAGCTGTCGTCGCGGTACGACCACAGCCAGCCGTCGAGGTGATCGACGCGGCCCGGATCGCCGGTGCGGACCAGGGCCCGCCAGCCGCGCGCCAGGGTCTTCTCCAGCAGCTCGGGCAGCACCTGGTCCAGGCTCGAGCGCTCCAGGTGGTAGAACCAGACCTCGCAGGGCTTGTCGTTCATCGCCCCTCCCCGCCGGCCCGACTCGCCGCCCCCATCAGGTCAGGACTCGTAGTGGTCGGCCACCAGCCGATCGAGCAGGCGCACGCCGAAGCCGGTCGCCCCAGACGGGATCGTCGGGACGGTGGAGTTCGGCTTGAACGCCGTCGAGGCGATGTCGAGGTGCGCCCAGGCGACCTTGTTCACGAAGCGCTGCAGGAACAGGGCCGCGTTGATCGAGCCGCCGTAACGCGGGCCGGTGTTCTTCACGTCGGCGGTCGCGCTCTCGAGGCCCTTCTCGTACTGCGCCGGCATCGGCATGCGCCAGATCACCTCGTCGACCGCCTTGGAGGCGGTGAGCAGGCGATCGGCCAGCTCGTCGTTGTTCGAGAACAGGCCGGCCACGTCCTTGCCGAGCGCGACGACGATCGCGCCGGTCAGGGTGGCCAGGTCGATCATGAACTTCGGCTTGAAGCGGTCCTGGCAGTACCAGAGCGCGTCGGCCAGCACGAGGCGGCCCTCGGCGTCGGTGTTGATCACCTCGACGGTCTGGCCGGACATGGTCTTGACGATGTCGCCCGGACGCTGGGCGTTCGCGTCCGGCATGTTCTCCACCAGGCCCAGGATGCCGACGGCGTTGACCTTGGCCTTGCGCGCGGCGAGCGCGTACATAGCCCCGGCCACGGCCGCCGCGCCGCCCATGTCGGTGATCATCTCCTCCATGCCGTCGGCCGGCTTCAGGCTGATCCCGCCGGTGTCGAAGCAGACGCCCTTGCCGACGAAGGCGATCGGGGCCGCGTCGGGATCCTTGGCCCCCTTCCACTGGATGATCGCCAGCTGGCTCTCGCGCACGCTGCCCTGGCCGACGCCCAGCAGGGCGCCCATGCCCAGCTTCTTCATCTCCTTCTCGCCCAGCACCTCGACCTCGAGGCCGAGGCTGGAGAGCTTCTTCACCCGGCGGGCGAACTCTTCCGGATAGAGGACATTTGCCGGCTCCCAGACCAGGTCGCGTGCGTAGGCGACCGCCTCGGCCAGGCTCGACCAGCTCTTGAACGCCTTGGCCGCGGCCTTGGGATCGTCGGCGGCGATCTGGACCCTGGTCAGCGACGGCTTCTTCTCGGGCTTCTCGTCGGTGCGGTAGCGGTCGAAGCGGTACGACGCCAGGCGAACGCCGAACGCCGCCTGGGCGACGACGCCGGCGCCCGCGCCGTCGAAGCGGATCACCAGGGTCTCGGCGCCGCTGGCCTTGGCGGCCTGGAAGGCGTGGGCGGCGGCGAGCTCGGCGGTTCGGGGTTCGAACTTGTCGCGCGGGCCGGCGCCGACCAGCACCAGGCGCGCGGCGTCGAGGCCGTGCGGGGCGACGACGTCGAGGGTCTGGCCGAGGGCGCCGTTGAAGCGGCTGGCGGCCATGGCCCGCTTCACCAGGCCGCCGGTGGCCTCGTCGACGGCCGCGGCGGCGGTGGTGAGGTCGCCCTTCTCGTGCACGCCCACCGCGACGGCGGTCTTTGCGCCCGTGGCGCAGGCGTCGGGGGCGGCGAAATCGATCTTCATGCGCAACTCCAGGGGATGTGCGCCGGGCTTAGTCCAAACCCGGCCTGCCCTCAAGGAAGGCGCGTCAGGCCGCCTCGCTGGAAGCCTGGACCGGCTCCCGCGGGCTGCGGCCGAAGCGGTTGGCGCCCTGCTCGCCCGGCATGACCCCCAGTTCGACCACGGTCCAGACCAGCACCGGCGCGGCCAGCAGGGCGGCCACGGGCCGGGTGATCGGCCAGACGGCGACGAAGGCGGCCAGGATCAAGAGCGCCCACCAGCCGGAGCGACCTCGGTCGTGCAGCCGCTTCCAGTGAACGCAGGCGGCGAACCACAACAGGGCCGGATAGACGAACCAGAAGGTCGCCAGCCGCACCGTGGGCCCGGCGACGCCCTCGTAGAGGCCTGACACCAGCATCAGCAGCACGACCCCGAGCCACCATGCGGTGCGGGGAATGCGGCCATCACCCGACAGGAACAGTCCCCGCCAATCGATGTAGCCGCCGTTCATCGCCCGACTCGCGCGCCGCTCAGGGCGCTGAAGGTAGGGACGCGCGAGCCGTAGCGGAAGTCGGCCGTCAGGCCGCGGCGGGCGCCGAGCCTTCGATGCCCTTCGGCGAGGGGCCGTACTGGTTGGGGCCTTGCGTCCCGTCCAGGAAGCCCAACTCGATCAGGAGCCAGAACGGGCCGACAATCGGGATCAGCCCGACCAGCGACATCCAGCCCGACTTGCCGCGATCGTGCCAACGCTTGGTGTAGACCGCCAGCGCCGGGTACAGCAGCAGCAGCAGCAGAATCCACCCGATCAGCGCGGCGCCGCCGAACATGGCGCCCGGATTGTGCGTCATCGCCGCCGTGCTCATCGCACTACCGATGGTCACGGCCATGATCACCCATTCGACGACCAGCAGGATGATGAGGCCGATCCAGAAATGGGACCGGCGGATGCGACCTTCGTAGCTCAGGAAAAGCGACTGGAAGTTCATGGGTTTCCCCCTTTTTGAGCGCGCCACTCTTAGGGGAGCTAACACCCAAGTACGGGAGTCGGGCAAGGGTTCGGCGAACGACGGTCGCAGAACCCCGTCAGGCGAAGACCTGGGCCGGAGACGGACCGCCGATCCCCTTCGGCGAGGGGCCGTACTGATTGGGGCCCTGCGTGCCGTCCATGAAGCCGCACTCGATCACGGTCCATAGGGGGCCGACGAGCGGGATGAAGACGATCAGCACCATGACCGCGGGCTTGTCGCGGTCGTGCCAGCGCTTGGCGGTCAGGGCCAGTTCGATCCAGATCACGAGCGGCAGCAGGATCAGCATGGCGAGGCCGAACACGATCCCGATCGCCCCGGCCGCCGCCTCGGACGGCGTCGAGCCTTCGTGCGCAGAGGCGCCGAGGGCCGCCGCGACCACTGCCAGCAGCACGAACACCATCCCGACCACGGCGCCGACCGCCAGGCGCGCGAGCCACCAGTGGAGGCGCCGGATGCGCCCTTCGAAGCTGAACAGCAGTTGTCCGATGGGCATGCGTCCCTCCCCTCATGCGGGAGGGAGCTTCGCCGCTCGCGCGCCGGCAGGCAAGGGGCGCCGTCCGGCGCGGGACGTCTTCAGGCGAACTCGGCCAGCACCTCGTCGGCGGCGACGCTGTCGCCGGCCTTGGGGCCGACCGACTTGATCACCCCGTCGCGCTCGGCGCGGATGATGTTCTGCATCTTCATCGCCTCGATGACGCAGATCACCTGGCCTTCCTTGACCTCCTCGCCGGCCTTGACGTCCATCGACACCACCAGCCCCGGCATCGGCGAGACCACGAGGCGCGAGGTGTCGGGCGGGGTCTTCTCGGGCAGGCGCTGGTGCAGGTCGGCCGACGCCGGCGTCAGCACCAGCACCGGCGCCTTCGCCGCGCGGTGCCGCAGCACGAAGCCCTCGGCGGCCGGCGCCGCCGTCAGGGTGAAGGCCTGGCCGTCGAGCCGGCCGCGGAACAGGGGCCGGCCCGGCTTCCAGTCGGCGTTCTCGAGCTTCAGCGTGCGGTTCTCGTCGAGCAGGTCGATCACCGCGCCGGTCTCGGTGGTCTGGAGGTTGATCCGCCGGCGCTGCTTGCCGACGAACACCACCCACTCGGTGCGGTCGAGCGGCGAGGTCAGGCCGTTGCCGATCTTGCGCGCTCTGGCCGCCAGCAGGCGGTGCATGAACGCGGCCGCGGCGGTCATCAGGTCGGCCTGGTGCGGCGTCACGGGCAGGCCGTTGAAGCCGTCCGGGAACTCCTCGGCGATGTAGCTCGTGGCGAGGCGGCCGGAGGCGAAGCGCTCCTGGTCCATCACCGCCGACAGGAACGGGATGTTCTGGCCCAGCCCCTCGACGTGGAAGTCCTCCAGCGCGCGGGCCATGCCCTTGACCGCCCCCGCCCGGTCCGGCGCCCAGGCGCACAGCTTGGCGATCATGGGGTCGTAGAACATCGAGATCTCGTCGCCCTCGCGCACGCCGGTGTCGTTGCGCACGACGTAGTCGCCGTGGTCGCCCTCGGCCGGGGCCTCGTAGCGCACCAGGCGCCCGATGGACGGCAGGAACTTGCGGTAGGGATCCTCGGCGTAGATGCGGCTCTCGACCGCCCAGCCCTTGATCTTCAGGTCGTCCTGGGCGAACGGCAGCGGCTCGCCGGCGGCGACGCGGATCATCTGCTCGACGAGGTCGACGCCGGTGATCAGCTCGGTCACCGGGTGCTCGACCTGCAGGCGGGTGTTCATCTCCAGGAAGTAGAACGACTTGTCCTGGCCGGCGACGAACTCGACCGTGCCGGCGCTGTCGTAGCCGACGGCCTTGGCCAGGGCGACGGCCTGGGCGCCCATGGCCATGCGGGTCTCCTGGTCGAGCAGCGGGCTCGGCGCCTCCTCGATGACCTTCTGGTTGCGGCGCTGGATCGAGCACTCGCGCTCGAACAGGTGCACGACATGGCCGTGCTTGTCGCCCAGCACCTGGATCTCGACGTGGCGCGGGTTCTCGATGAACTTCTCGATGAAGATGCGGTCGTCGCCGAACGCGCCCTTGGCCTCGGCGCGGACGGCCGGGAAGCCCTCCTGCACGTCGCGGCGGTTCCAGGCGACGCGGATGCCCTTGCCGCCGCCGCCGGCGGAGGCCTTGATCATCACCGGATAGCCGATGTCCTCGGAGATGCGGATCGCCTCGTCGACGCCGGAGATCTCGCCGATGTGGCCCGGCACGGTCGAGACCTTGGCCTCGGCGGCGAACTTCTTGGACTGGATCTTGTCGCCCATCGCGTCGATGGCGTGGGGGTTGGGGCCGATGAAGACGATCCCCGCTTCGGCGCAGGCCTTGGCGAACTCGGCCTTCTCGGACAGGAAGCCGAACCCGGGATGCACGGCCTGGGCGCCGGTCTCATGGCAGGCGGCGATGATCTTCTCGGCCACCAGGTACGACTGGCCGGCCGGCGGCGGGCCGATGAACACGGCCTCGTCGGCCATCTCCACGGCCAGGCTGTCGGCGTCGGCCTCCGAATAGACCACGACCGTGCGGATGCCGAGCCGGCGGCAGGTCTTGATGATGCGGACGGCGATCTCGCCCCGGTTGGCGATCAGGATCTTGGAAAACATCAGCCCTTTTCAGCGCCCTGGCTTACGTTGCGACGGGGTTAGACGCCCCCTGCCCTATTGGCAATCGTGACGGTGCGGCGCCCCTCCGCCCAGCGCATGGACTTGATGCCCTGCTCGCGCTTGCCGAGCCCGGCGACGGGCCTAGAGTGGCGCCCATGGAAACGACCTCGATCTCGACCACCGGCTTCGACCTCACCGCGCCGACGCCCGAGGAGCGCAAGCGCCTGGAGGCGGACCTGAGCCAAGAGGAACGCGACGTCCTCTTGCACCACGGCACCGAGGCGCCGTTCTGCGGCGGCCTTTTGGGCAACAAGGACGACGGCGTCTACTGCTGCCGGCTCTGCGGCCTGCCGCTCTTCGAGCACAAGACCAAGTTCGAGAGCGGCACCGGCTGGCCCAGCTTCTGGGCCCCGTTCGACCAGGCGCACGTGATCGGCGTGCGCGACACCAGCTACGGCATGGTCCGCATCGAGACGCGCTGCGCACGCTGCGACAGCCACCAGGGCCACGTGTTCCCTGACGGCCCGCCGCCGACGCGGCTGCGCTACTGCATCAATTCGGTGTCGCTGGAGTTCGTCCCCACCGGCCAGCCGCTGCGCGATCCGCTGCATCGCGGCGACAGGATCAGGGACTAGGCGAAGGACCAGCCGCCCGATCCCGAGCGGTCCCGGCCTTCGCGGGAACAGCCCCGCGGGACGGCGCTGGGG
>DASZQQ010000599.1:0-4858 GCA_035549595.1 Caulobacteraceae bacterium | reverse complement strand
AGTAGAGGTCGGCGATGCGGCCCGCGCCGGCCGCGGCCTCGACGGCGAAGTCGGCCATGGCCTCCTCCGCCTGCGGGACCGCCTGCAGGAAGGCGCCCGGCGGCAGGGCGACCGTCGCCGGGCCCAGTCGCACCATCGGCGCGCGCGCCTGGTAGAGGATCTCGCCCGACATCGTCACCCGCGCCAGGTCGGCCTCGGCGGCGAGCGCGCTGGCCCTGACCCTGGCGTCGGCCGAAAGCCCGCCGCTGCGCCGCTCCACCCCGGTGACGTCCACGTCGAGGCCGGTGGCGGTCAGGGTGACGTGCAGCGTCGGTGCGGACTTCGGATGCTCGAGGAACGGCTCGGCGAGGCGCGCGAGCGCCGGGAAGGCCGCGGCCAGGCGCGGGTCGGCGACGACGCAGCCGTCGATGCGCGCCAGGCGCCAGGAGCGGCGCGCCTTGAAGCCGATCACGGCCGCCCTGCCCTCGCGCCTGGCGTGCAGGGCCAGGCGACGGCGGCTACCGGGCGGCGCGGCGAAGGGGGCGAGGATGTCCGTCTCGATGCGCTCGCGGGCCAGGGTGCGGCGCACCTGGTCGGCCTTCCAGGCGAGGTAGGGCCCGCCCGCCCAGTGCTGCAGGGCGCAGCCGCCGCAGTCGCCGAAGTGCGGGCACGGCGGATCGACCCGATCCGGGCTTGGCGTCTCGACCGAGACCAGCTCGGCCCGGTCCCCCGCCACGCGGGCGACGACGCGTTCGCCGGGGAGGGTCAGCGGCGCGTAGACGGGGCCGGCCGCGACGCCGTCGCCCTGCCCGCCGACCGACAGGATCTGCAGTTCTTCCGTCCGCTCGGGGACCTGCGGCGCTCGGAGGGGGCGTGGGCGGTGGGCCATGGCCTTGGGAATGCCACGCTTGCCCGCCAGGAAGGAAGATGAACGACGCGCTCAAGCGGCGTTCATTTTCGCGCCGCGAGAATGGCGGCCAAGATGGCGAGACACGCCACTCGCGTAAGGGACCTCTCATGAACCGCATCATCGCCCTGGCCGCAGCGGCCCTGGTGGCCGCCCCGAGCCTGGCCGCGCCGCAGCTGGCCCTGGCCGGCGACTACGACGACTATGGCCGCGGCGACATCTGCGCCCAGCGCCGCGACGAGGCTGCGACACGCGGGAGCGTGCTCGGCGGCATCCTGGGCGGCATCTTCGGCGCCTCCGTGGCCGGGCGTCACGACCGCGTCGCCGGCGCCGTGATCGGCGGCACGGCCGGCGCCGTCGCCGGTCACGAGATCGGCAAGCACTCCGTGCGCTGCCTCAACTACCCCGCCCGCGTCGGCTACCACCGCAACAACTGCCGCTGGGTCGAGGAGCGCCGCCACGGCGAGGACCAGGAATTCGAAGTCTGCCGCGACCGTGACGGCGTGTGGCGCCCGAGCGGCCGAGCCTAAGTTCCTAAGCCAACCCCAGTAACGGATTGCCCGCATGCACCAGCGTCTGTTGACCGGCCTCCTGACCGCCGCTTCCCTGGCCGCCGCGGCCGCGCCCGGCTTGGCCCAGGCCCAGTCGAGCTCCGGCTACTACGAGCCGCCGGGTGGCTATCACCAGTGCCAGGACAGGAAGACCGGCAACACCGTCGCCGGGGCCGTCGTGGGCGGCCTCCTGGGCGCGGTGGTCGGCTCCCAGGTCTCGGGCCATGGCGCCCGGACCGAAGGTTCCGTGGTCGGCGGGGGCCTGGGCGCCCTCGCCGGCGCCGCGGTCGGCGACGACAGCGTCAAGTGCGGTCCCCCGCCCCAGGCGCGCTACGACGCCCCGCCGCCTCCGCCGCCCCCGGCCGACGACCGCTACCAGGACGACGAGAGCAGCTATCCCGCCGACGGCCGCTACGATCACCCGGCCTACGAGGACTCGCGCGACTACCGCGCCTATCCCGCCCGCGCCGGCGGCGGCCCCGGCGACTGCGCCCTGGCCGACAGCACCATCTACATGCCCGACGGCACCACCCAGAAACGCTTCGTCCGCGTCTGCCGCGACGACGGCGGCCGCTATCAGGTCGTGGAGTAGAAAAAAGGCGCGCCACGGCGCGCCCCTGATTTGTCCACGAACCACACGAACCACACGAACGGGTTCGTGTATCCGCCATCGCCTGCGTCTGGACTCGACGCGTTCGTGTGGTTCGTGTGGTTCGTGGACAATTCTTGCGGCTTCGCCGCTCCGCCGAGAGCGAAAAGGACCTACGCCTTCCGCGCCCAGACCAGGAACTCGGCGTTGCCGTCGCCGCCGCGGATGGGGCTTTCGGCGGTGGCCTGGACGGGCCAGCCCGCGGCCTGAAGGAAGTCCTGGACGGCCCGGAGCGTCGCTTCGCGGACCGCGGGATCGCGGACGAGGCCGCCTTTGCCGACCGCGTCGGGCCCGGCCTCGAACTGCGGCTTGACCAGGGCGACGAGGTCGGCGCCTTCGCGCGCCAGATCGAGCGCCGCCGGCAAGACCTTGGCAAGGCTGATGAAACTGGCGTCGCAGACGACGAGGTCGACGGCGTCGGGGACGAGCGTGCGGTCCAGCCGGCGCGCGTCGGTCCCCTCCAGCGAGACCACCCGCGGATCGCCGCGCAGCCGCGGATGCAACTGGTCCCGCCCGACGTCGACGGCGAACACCCTGGCCGCGCCGCGCGCCAGGCAAACCTCGGTGAAGCCGCCGGTCGAGGCGCCGACGTCCAGGACCGTGCGGCCAGCGACCTGCACTGGCCAGAGCGTCAGCGCATGATCGAGCTTCAGAGCCCCGCGGCCGACCCAGGGATGGGCGGGCGCGGCCTCGATCGCCGCGCCCTCGCCGACGAGGTCCGAGGCGCGGGCCGCGGCGACGCCGTCCACCCGCACCTGCCCCGCCTCGATCGCCGCACGCGCCTTGGCCCGGCTTTCGGCCAGGCCGCGGCCGACGAGGACGACGTCGAGGCGCTTCTTCACCGTCTGGCCCGGTCCTTCTAGGCGGACGCCGTGTCGGCTTCGAACAGCTTCTTCAGTTCGTTCTTCAGGATCTTGCCGTTGGCGTTGCGCGGCAGGGTCTCGTGCCAGAACACCACCTTCACCGGCACCTTGAAGGCCGCAAGGCGATCGGCGACCCAGGCGCGCAGCTCCTGCTCGGAGGCCTCGGCGCCCTGCTTCAGGGTCACCACCGCGGCCGGCTCCTCGCCCAGCGTCTTGTGCGGGATGCCGACCAGGGCCGCGTCCATCACCGCCGGGTGCTCGTAGAGGACGTTCTCGACCTCGACGCAGTAGATGTTCTCGCCGCCGCGGATCAGCATGTCCTTGGCCCGGTCGATGATGTAGCAGAAGCCCTCCTCGTCGATCCGAGCCAGGTCGCCGGTCTTCACCCAGCCCTCGTGGAAGGTCTGGGCGGTGGCCTCGGGCTTGTTCCAGTAGCCCTTCACCACCTGCGGCCCCTTGGCCCAGAGCTCGCCGACCTCGCCGATCGGCAGCTCGCGGTCGCCCTCGACGCTCATGATCTTGATGTCGGACACAGGCACGGCCGGGCCGCAACTGTCGGGCCGGTGCTCGTAGTCCTCGGCCGAGTTGCCGGTGACGGCGGCCGAGGTCTCGGTCATGCCCCAGCCGTTGCCGGCGGCCGACTTCGGGAAGGTCTCCTTGATCTTGCGCACCAGCTCGGGGGCCGAGGGGGCGCCGCCGTAGCCGACGCTCTCCAGCGACGAGAGGTCGTAGTTGGCCCGCGCCGGATGCTCGATCAGCTGCCAGGCGATGGTCGGCACGCCGCCGGCCGACGAGATCTTCTCGCGCTCGATCAGCTCGAAGGCGCGGATCGGGTCCCACTTGCGCATCATGACCAGCTTGGCCCCGCCCATCAGGCTGGGGTTCAGGATCGCGAAGCAGCCGGTGGCGTGGAAGAACGGCACCGAGATCAGGCTCGAGCGCTGCGGCGCGTTCGGATCGGGCGCGGGCGGGGCCTCGCCGCGGCGCAGGAACGAGCGCGCCCCGCCGATGGCGCCGGCCATGATGTTGGAGTTGATGTTGCGGTGGGTGGCCAGCGCCCCCTTCGGCTTCCCGGTCGTGCCCGAGGTGTAGAAGATCGTCGCGTCGTCCTCCGGCGTGAGGTCGCACGGCGGCAGGGGCTGGCCGGGCAGCGAGGCCCAGGTGTCGGGTGTCCCGATCACGCTCTCCAGCTTGACCACCTCGGGGTGGGCGATCTCCTCGTCCTCGCGGCTGACGAACACCCGCTTCAGGTCCGGACAGTTGTGCATGTGCTCGGCGATGCGCGCGAAGCGCTCGGCATCGACGATGGCGACCTTCGAGCCCGAATCGACGAGGCCGTATTCCAGCTCCGGCCCGGTCCACCAGGCGTTCAGCGGCGTCACGATCGCCCCGATCACGGCCGCGCCATAGAAGGCCACCGGCCATTCGGGCAGGTTGCGCATGATCACGGCGACGCGGTCGCCCTTCTCGACGCCCTCGGCCTTCAGCCGGTGGGCGAAGGCGCTGACGGCGCGCCAGAAGGCCTCGAAGCTGACGCGCTCGTCCTCGTGCACCAGGAAGATCTTGTCGCCGTGCGCGCGGCCGGCCTCGACCACGGCGCGTAAAGACGGCGGGGCGTTCTTCCAGACGCGCATGGGAATACCGCGGATGGTCATCTCCTCCATCTCGAACGGCGTTCCGGGCGCGGTCAGCAGGGCGTGCGCCTGGGCGATCGACATGGCGGGCCAGGGCTTGGAATCGGTCATGGGCGGTCCTCGATCGGGGCGCCGAACTCGCGCCCGCTGTCGTAGGTGAACAAGCATAAGGTACGCCCTCGTGTCGAGGCCGGCGAGGTCCGGCCTTCCCCCGCGCGGGCAAGGAGAGTGAGATCGTGCGGGCGGGGAATCGGGAGGGGACCTTGCCATGGCCG
>DASZQQ010000598.1:0-8924 GCA_035549595.1 Caulobacteraceae bacterium | reverse complement strand
AAGGCGCTGGCGGCCGGCGGCCGGCTGGACGAGAAGCGGCCCGCCACCTGCGCCCGTCCGCGCGGCGTGCGCCGCCGGGGCCTGGAGGCGCTGAGGGCCTGGTTCGAGGCGGCGGGCGAGCCGGCTACCACCGATTGAGCGATCGACGTTCTCCCGTCCATCGCAACCTCCGCTTAACCGAGTCGGCGCTCAACTCCGAGGCGGGCTGGTGTGGGCCGGCTCGCGCGAAAGGGGGCGGGCATGTTCGCACGCAGGACGGGCCGGAGCGGGACGCAGACGACGGCGGAGGCGGACGCGGCCGCCAAGTTCGCCGCCGTGCTGCGCTCGCAGGCGGTGATCGAGTTCAATCTCGACGGCACGGTGATCACGGCCAACGACAACTTCCTGAAGACGCTCGGCTACGGCCTCTCCGAGATCGCGGGACGCCACCACTCGATGTTCGTCGACCCCGGCGAGGCGGCCGGCCCGGACTACAAGAGCTTCTGGCGCAGGCTGAACGCGGGCGAGTTCGTCGCCGGCAAGTTCCGGCGCCTCGGCAAGGGCGGCCGCGAGGTCTGGATCCAGGCCAGCTACAATCCGGTGCTCGACCCCGCCGGACGGCCCGTCAAGGTGATGAAGATCGCCACCGACATCACCCTGGCCGAGCAGGCGCACCTGCGCGGCGAGGCCGAACGGCACGAGGAGGAGGCGAATCGCGCCGAGGTGGTCGAGGCCCTGGCCGGCGCCCTGCGGCGCCTGTCCGACGGCGACCTGGCGGTGCGCGTCTCCGGACGTTTCGTCGGCGACTACGCCGCCATCCGCGAGAACTTCAACGCCGCGGTCGACAAGCTGGGCTCGGCCATGGGCGTGATCCAGGGGGCGACCGGCGCCCTTCGCCGCGGCACCCAGGAAATCAACAGCGCGACCGCCGACCTGTCGCACCGCACCGAGCAGCAGGCCGCCAGCCTCGAGGAGACCGCTGCGGCGCTCGACGAGATCACCGCCACGGTGAAGAACAGCGCCGCGGGCGCGCGTCAGGCCTCCAGCGTCGCCGCCGAGGCCAAGAATGCGGCGCAGCGCTCGGGCGAGGTCGTCGGCGAGGCCGTCACCGCCATGGGCGAGATCGAGGGATCGTCGCGCAAGATCACCGAGATCATCGGCGTCATCGACGAGATCGCGTTCCAGACCAACCTGCTGGCGCTGAACGCCGGGGTCGAGGCGGCCCGCGCCGGCGAGGCCGGGCGCGGCTTCGCGGTCGTCGCCTCCGAGGTGCGGGCGCTGGCCCAGCGCTCGGCCGAGGCGGCCAAGGAGATCAAGGCCCTGATCTCGGCCTCCCGCGGCCAGGTGGAGAAGGGCGTCGGCCTCGTCGGCGCCACCGGCGAGGCGCTCAGCGGCCTCGTCGACCGCGCCACCCAGATCGACGCCCTGATCTCGGAGATCGCGCGCTCGGCCGAGGAGCAGTCGGTGGGTCTCGGCCAGGTGAACCAGGCCGTGAACGAGATGGACAAGGTCACGCAGCAGAACGCGGCCATGGTCGAACAGACGACCGCCGCCGCCGACCAGATCCGCGCCCGCGCCCAGGAACTGGCCGCCGCCGTCAGCCGCTTCGACCTCGGCCGCGAAGGGGGGCGGCGGGCGGCGTAGACGACGTCTCTACAGACGCGGGTCGATCGGCTCGCTCTCCAGCGCCAGGATCGCGAACACGCACTCGTGGACGCGGCGCAGGCCGCACAACGCGTCGTTGACTGGCGCGCCTAACGCAGCCGACATTGGGCTTGAGCCGGCGTCGCCGGAACGGGTCGGGGGGCGCGACGATGCAGGGATGGATGCTGGCCTTGGCCGCGCTGGCCGGGGCCGCGACGACGGGCACTGCGCCCGTCGCGCCGACGTCTTCCGCCCCGCCGGCCGCCGCGAGTCCCGCGGATCTCTGCTTCGAGGGCGCACAGACGGGCGCCTCCGCCTCGCTGCAGGCCTGCGATGCGATCATCACCGGACGCAGGCCAGGGCGGGATGACCTGGCGACGGCCTTTACGAACCGCGGCCTGACGCACTACCGGCGCAAGGAGTATCCCCAGGCCCTCGCCGACCTGAATCAGGCCCTGAAGCTCGAACCGAACGACCCGACCACCCTCATCGGCCGAGGCGCCGTCTATCAGAGCCTCGGCGACGCGGCCCACGCCATCGCCGACTTCGACGAAGTCGTCCGCATCGACCCACACAACGCCGACGCCTTTTTCGATCGCGGCTCGGTCCATGCCAAGCGCGGCGAGTACGACCTGGCCGTCGCCGACTTCTCCCAGTCCCTGGCGATCGACCCCGGCCGCAAGGAGGCCCTGCTGGGCCGCGGCGCCGCCCGCTTCAGCACCAATGACCTCGATCGTGCGATCGCAGACTACGACGCCGCCCTGAGGCTCGACCCGACCTGGACCATGGCGCTCGTCGACCGCGGGTTGGCCCGTATGCATCAGCCTCGTCTGGACCTGGCGCTGCAGGACTTCGACGCGGCGCTCGGCCGGGACCAGAGCCTTGCGAACGCGCGCCTCGGCCGCGCGTGGGTCCGGAGCCAGCTAGGCGACCTGGCCGGGGCGCAGGCGGACTACGAGCGCCTGCTGGCCGACCATCCCGGCGACGCAGACGCCCTGGAAGGCCGCGGCTTCCTGCGCCTTGCTCGCAACGATTGCGAGGGCGCCTTGGCCGACTTCGACGCCGCCATCGCGAGCAACGCCGCCCAGGCCAGGCCTCACATCGGCCGCGGCAGCGCGCTGGGCTGCCGGCGACGCTACGACGAGGCCCTGGCGGCCCTCGACGAGGCGCTGCGGCTGGCGCCCCGGTCCGCCGACGGCTACCGCGCGCGCAGCCTCGTCCGGGCGATGAAGGGCGATCTCGACGGCGCTCAGGCCGACGCCGAGCAGGCGATCGGTCTGGAGCCACAGTCCGCCGGCGCCTACGCGGCCCGGGGCATGGTCCGGGCGCGACGCCACGACCGGGCCGGCGCGCGGGCGGATTTCGACAAGGCGATCGCCCTGTCGCCGACCTATGCCGACGCCCTGGATCAGCGCGGCCTGCTTCGCTACGGCGAAGGCGACTATGCTGGGGCGCTGGAAGATTTCGAGGCGGCCCTCAAGGTCGCGCCCGGCGTCGCGAAGTACCGGACGGACAGGGCCATCGCCATCGACATGCGCGGCGACCACGACACGGCGCTGGCCGAGTTCGAGACCCTGCTGAAGGAGCGGCCCGGCGACCCGGACCTGCTGTTCGACCGCGGCCACGCGTGGACGGGCAAGCATGAAGACGACCGCGCCCTGGCGGACTTCACGGAGGTGCTGCGCCAGCGGCCGGCCGACGTCGGCGCGCTCGTCGACCGCGGCCTCGTCTGGCAACGCAAGGGTGACACGGCCAAGGCCATGGCCGACTTCGATGCGGCGGTCGCCGCCGCCCCCGACGGGTTCGAGGCGCGCGCCGACCGCGCGCGGCTGAAGATCGCCCTTCACGACTACGCCGGCGGCCTGGCCGACATCGACGCCGCCATCCGCCTCCGGCCCGACTACGCCGACGCCCATATCCTTCGCGGCGAGGCGCTCCGTGGCCAGGGCGATACGGACGGGGCCCTGGCGGCCTTCGATCGGGCGGTGGCGCTGCAGCCCGCCTCGGCGCAGGCCCGCTACGCCCGCGCGGTCCTGCTCCGCAGCCGCGGCGAGGTCGACAAGGCGTCCGCCGACATCGACGTGGCGCTGGCCGTTCCGGCGGACCAGACCTCCGCCGCCGCCCTGAACATGCGCTGTTGGGTGCGCGCGACGACGAACGTCAGCCTGGACAAGGCCCTGGCGGATTGCGACGCCGCGGTGCACCTCGACCCCACCGCCAGCCACTACGACAGCCGCGCCCTGGTGCGCTACCGGCGCGGCGAGTTCGCTCTCGCCATTGCCGATGAGGACAAGGCCCTGGCGCTGGGGCCGCGCAGGGCGGAATACCTGTTCGTGCGCAGCCTTGCCGCCAAGGCCGCGGGACGCAGCGCCGAGGCCGCCGCGAACCTGCGCGAGGCGGTAGCCCTCGACGCCAAGGTCGTCGCCACCTACGCCGTCTGGGGACTGAAGCCCTGAGGCCGAGGCCCGCCAGAGGCTCACGCGCTCGCGGCGAATTCCGTGACGGGGTCGCCGGCGATGCGGGAGTGGTGCATCACGCGCGGCTCGGCCATGTCCCAGGGGCAGGCGCGGTGCATCAGGCAGCGGTTGTCCCAGACGACCACGTCACCGGGTGTCCAGGCGTGGTGGTGGACGCGCGGCGGGCGGCAGGCGAAGTCGGCCAGCTCGCCCAGCAGGCGCTCGGATTCGTCGGGGGCCAGGCCCGGTATGCCGTAGGCGTGGCGCCCGACCATCAGCGCCTTGCGGCCGGTCTCGGGGTGGGTCTTGACCAGGGGCCTCAGCGGCGGGTCCTTCACGTGGAAGCCGTAGCCGGAGTAGTCGCCGGTGTCGTTGGCGCTCTGGCCGAGCTTGGCCTGGCTGTAGTGCAGCGAGTGGTAGGCGCCGAGGCCCTCGACGCGCGCCTGCGTGGCCGGATCGAGCGCGTCCCAGGCCGCGCGCATGTCGGCGAAGCCGGTCTCGCCGCCTGACGAGGGGACCACCTCGGCCGAGAACACCGCGCCCTTGGCCTGCACGGGCATGTAGGTGGAATCGCAGTGCCAGCCCATGTTGCCCTTCAGGATCTTGATCACCCCGTCGGCGTCGTCGTCGGGCCGCACCGAGCCGTCGCGGCGCACGTTGCTGATCGGGGCGATGTCGAACTCCAGCGCGCCGAAGCGGCGGGCGAAGGCGACCTGCTCGTCACGGGTCAGGTGCTGGCCGGGGAAGATCAGCAGGGCGTGCTCGAGCCAGGCCCGGTAGAGGTCGGCGAAGTCTGCGTCCGAGATGGCCGTCAGCCGCACGCCGGTGACGACGGCGCCGAAGGTGGCGTCCGAGAGGGGGGCGACGTCGAAGGGCATGGGCAGGCTCCCAACTGGCGCACCCAGAAGACACCCGCCCCGCGGCGGCGGCTAGAGCCTTCCCCGGTCAGGTCGAATCGACGCCTCCTGATCGCCAAACCGGTTCCCACTTTGGCGGGAAGCGCTCTGGGGGCGATGGGACGCAGCCGACCGACCGACCGACCGCGGCCGGCTCACTTCGGATTGCCGCCATTGGAGATGATGGGGTCGATCCAGTAGGGCAGCCAGGTCGGGCCGCCATCGCCCAGGTAGATCGTGTACCGGCTGTGCGGCGCCGCGGGATCGCCAGGCGGCCGCGCGCGATTGCGGTAGCAGACCGTGACCACCTTGGGGCTGTAGGAGACCACCTTCATCTCCTGGTTCCCAGGCGGCAGCGGCTTCATGTGGGTGTAGTCCCCGTCCCGGGCGTAGCCGAAGACATCGACGCCGCTGCCGGACCAGAACTGCCGCGTCGGATCGTCGAGGGTCAGGGTCAGCAGCACAGGCTTGTCCAGGGCGCGCAGATCGAGGTCGCCGTTGGGGGCCAGCGTCACCTTCGGCGGCAGGGCCGCTGAGGCCGTGAAGGTCCATTTCAGGCTCGCCTGGTCGGCGCCCTGCAGGGTGATGGACGCCTGGATCGCGACAGGTTCGCCGTTGAAGCAGTCGACGGGCGGCAGCATGGCGCGCCTCCTAGCGACGCGACGACGGAACGTCGCCCCGCGCCGCAACAGTGATAGTCGATCCGCCGCCGGAGCGTAAGCTCAAGCTAGTTGTGTCCGCGCGCGGCCTTCGGCGGGTGGCGGTCTAGCGAGGATTGCCGCCGTTGGAGATGATCGGGTCGATCCAGTACGGCGCGTAGGTCGCCGCGCCAGGTTCGGCCAGGAAGAGCGTGTAGCGGCTCCAGGGCGATCGCGCGGCCGCCACGCCTGGCCGGCCGCCATTGCTGTGGTTGCGATAGCAGAAGCTGACCTTGGTCCCGCCGTCGGTCACCTGGATGTCGCCGATCTGATGGTGGCCTGAGCCGACCGGACGCACGTGGGCGTAGTCCTCCTTGTCGTCGGCATAGCCGAGCACCCGGACACCGGGACCGTCGTAGAAGGTCCGCGAGCCGTTCAGGTCCTTGAGCGCGAAAGTGATCCGCACCGACCGGTTGCTGTTGTGCAGGTCCAGGAGTCCGTCCCGCCAGACCCAGATCCCGGCGGGAGCCGAGACGTCGGAGTAGGTCCAGGTCAAGTCCGCCTGGCTCGTTCCGTGGATTGTGACCACCGCCTGGACTTCGATAGCCGGTGTCGTTTCAGCGAAGCAGTACACAGCCATTGGTGACGCCTCCCGTCGATTTGATCCCCTACCAAGCATAGCCCTGCGGCGCGCCGCCGGCGCGGACGTCATAGGCTCGAACCGTGGAGGGCGCCTGGGCGAGCCGCAGCGCCGCTTCGCGCAGAATGATCTGGCTGCGGTCGGACGCCGGAAGCGGCGGGGCGCCGACGCGGGCGATCATGAGGCGAGCCTGGCGCCAGCGGGCCAGCGCCGCGTCCGGGTCGCCCGCGAGGCGCGCGGCGTCGCCCGCGAGCAGCGCTGCTTCGGCCGCCGTGCGGGCCAGAGACAGGTTCCGCGGGCGCCGTTCCGAAAGGGCCGCCAGACGGTCGGCTTCGGCGGCGGCTGGCGCGAGGGCGTCGTGAAGCGCGCGTCTGTCTCGCGCCCGCACGGCCGCAATGCGCATGCGCAACAGGCGGGCGGCGCCGAGCCGTGGACCGGCCCATTCCGGCACGTTGGCGTCGCGGCGCACCAGACCCTCCGCCAGGGCCAGCGCGCGCCGGGCGACGGCCTCGGCCTGGGCCGCGTCGCCCGACTGCAGCAGGACCAGCGAGAGCAGGGTCAGGGTGGGGGCGGCCTTGGACTGGTAGGAAATGTCGTCCGGCGTCGCCGCCATCAGCCGTTCGAAGTCCGTCGCCGCCGCCTTCAGCTCGGCGAGGGCTTCCGCCGTTCGTCCCATGACCAGAAGGGACCGGGCGACACCGGTCCGGTTCACGTCGAGGGCCAGGGCCGCGCCGCTGTCGCCGGGGGTCCGCCTGAGCATGCGTTCGTAGAGGTCGCGCTCGGCGCGGCGGTCGGCCAGCGCGGCGTCCGGGGCGCCGCGAAGCGCCTCGGCGTCCGCCAGCCAGGCGTAGGCCTGGCCGAGATCCATCTGCCGCTCGCGATCGTCCGGCGCGTTGCGGGCCAGGGCTTCGAGGATGGCGAGCTGCCGGGCGAAGGCGGCCCGGGCCTCCTCGCCGTCGCCGTCGTCGAACGCCACCGTGCCGAGGTTCGAATTGGCGTAGCCGACCTCGGCCTGCCAGTCGCGGTTGCGCGGATCCAGCGCCGTGAGCCGTTCGGCGAGGCGCTTGTATTCGAGGAACTGGCTTCGTGCGACCTCGTCATGGCCGCGGCGCCAGGCCATGTAGCCGACCCAGTAGACGCTCTGGGCGTGGTCGAAGATCAGCTGGCCGTCGTTGGGGCGACGCGCGACGAGTTCGCCGGTGCTCTGGGCCGCGGCGCGGAAGAAGGTCTCCGCGGCGCCGAGGTCGCCACGGCGGTCGCGGATCTCGCCGAGCAGATGCAGCACGCGGGCTCGCCTTCCCAGCGACTCGGCGTCAAGGCCGTGGCGCTCCTGCGCCGCGTAGTAGGCGAGGGCGCGTTCCCCGAGCGCGTCGAGCACGTCCAGGCGTCCGGCGGGCTGGAGCTTGCGTCTGAGGTCGCCGACCATGAACTCGACCAGGCTCTCCGCCTGGGCCCGCTGCGCGCGCGCCTCGTCCCGTTCCTTCACGGCCACCACGGCGAGGCCGCCGAGCGACAGGGCGCCGGCGAAGGACGCGGCCGTCAGCGCCAGCAGCTGCTGGTGCCGGCGCCGGGCGTCGCGCTGAATCAGCTGGTCCAGGCCTACGCCCAGCAGCCCGGACATCAGCTTCAGGAAGGCAAGGCGCCGCCCGCCTCCGCCAGGCCGGAAGTCGGCCGCCGCCGCCTCGATCCGCGCTTCGCCGAGGGCGCCGTCGGCGCCGACCTGGCGGCGCAGCGCCAGAGGGAAGCACTCCTGGTCGGCCGTGTCCGGATCGTCAGAGGCGAACGGCTCCCCCGCGACGATGGCGGCCAGGACGCGCGCTTCGCCATGCTCGGCCTTGAAGCGCCGGATTTCCTCGTCGACCCAGCGCGAGCGCGCCGCTTCGGGCGAGCAGATGACGATCAGGAAGGCCGATTCCGACAGGGCCGTCCGCAGGCGCTCCGAGAGGTTCGGCGCGGCGCCCAGATCCTCGGTGTCGCGGAACACCGGCCGGAAGCGGGCGGGGGCCGCGCCCGCCGGGGTCGGCGCGCCGACCATCCGGCGCGGCACGGCGTAACCCTCCAGACTGCGGTGCAGCCACTCCGCCCAGCGCCGGTCGCTGTGGCTGTAGCTCAGGAACGCCCAGTAGCGTTGCGTCATTCCCCTCGCCCTCGCGGACGAAGAGGTGACTGCAAAGCCCGGCCCTGTCCAGTTCGCGGAGCGGCGTTATCCGGATACGGAGCGAGGCGCCTCGGCCTCCAGCCGCGTCAGCCAATAGTCGGCGTCGTAGGACGGGTCCTCGGTCAGGTAGCGCCAGAGCTTGATGCGGTTCACGAACTCCAGCCGCCCCGTGTCGGCCTCGAACCAGGGCTCCGGCGTGGTCAGGATGGTCTCGACGGTTCCCGGCGCGGGCGCGGCCTTGCGGTAGAAGATCGGCCGCTGGGCCGCGGGCGGCGTCCAGTCCGAGAGGTCCCAGGCGCGGGTCTGGCGCCCGCTGGCGTGGGCGCGGATCTTGAACATGTAGCGCGTATGGTCCGAGCGGTTGACGCCGCCGCCGTGCCAGATTCCGTGGTGCAGGAAGAGCAGCGTGCCGGCCGGGCAGACCATGTGCTGCTGGCCGCGGATGTTCTGGTAGCGGCCGATGGCGGCCTCGCTGACCTTGCGCAGGTGCGTGCCGGGCACGAACCGGGTGCC
>DASZQQ010000597.1:0-2417 GCA_035549595.1 Caulobacteraceae bacterium | reverse complement strand
GCAGCTTCTTGGCGTCGATGCGCACATGGTGGCGCTGCTCGGTGCTCAGGGTCTCCAGCTTGGCGCAGGCCCTGGCGATCTTCTTCCAGCGCCGGGCCAGGGCCTTGGCGGCAAAGTCGGCCAGGGGCTTCTGGCGCGCCTTGGCGCCGGGCGCGTCCGCCTTCGTCCACGGGCCGCACTCGATCCAGGCCAGGGTCTCCATGACGAGGTCGGCGAAGCGCTCGCTCTCGGCGGCGGACCGGGCGCGCACATAGGCGCCGCCCCGCGCGGCGCGAAGGCGCCGGCCGAGATCGACGAGGCCGGTCCGGTCCGACTTGCGCCGCGTGGCGCGGCGGTAGGCGCCGGCCAGCATCACGTCGAGGTTGCGCGCCGAGTCGAGCTCGCCGGTCAGCCACTTCAGCTCGGCCTTGATCGCCCCGATCCGCCGGTCCTCGACCACCGGCTTGAAGGTGGCCAGCGCCGAGCGCAGGCGGCGCACGCCGACGCGCATCTGGTGCACGACCTCGGGGCCGGGGGTCTCGGCCAGGCGCTCGGCGTTGCCGACGATCTGCTCCAGGGCGGCGCGGGCGATGGCCTTGAAGCCGCCGCCGGCGCTCAGGCCGGGCTTCAGCCTCGGCGGACGGAACTTCACCGCCCGCTCGCCGGTGCGTTCCAGCAGGGCCATGCCGCGGCCGGACTTGGTGCCGAACGACAGCGCAAGGCCGTGCGTCCTGCGCGCCTTGGCGGCGTAGCCGATCAGCGCCGACGTCTCGCCCGACTTCAGCTCCAGCTCCAGCTCGGTGATCGGGCTGGTGCGCCCGTCGGCGGCCACCTCGCCGCGGTCCAGGGCGATCTCGATCTCGGCGCCGCCGGCCTTGCGGCAGGCGATGCGGCGGTCGACCTTGACCGTGAACAGCGGCGCCAGGGGCTTGGCGTTGGCGAGGGACTTCCAGGCCGGCGTCTTCTTCAGCGAGGCGAGGTCGGGCGTGGCCCCGGCCACTTCGGTCTCCCACTCGCCGCGGCCCATGTCGCCGTTCGCCAGGGCCTCGGACTTCAGGGTCTGCACCCAGCGCTCGCCGTCGCGCCGCACGCGCAGGGCCATGCCGGCCTTGGAAAGGGCCCGCCGCGGCGTGTCGTAGTAGATCGAGGTCAGGGTGCGGCTCTGGCCGCCTTCGCCGGACAGCGCCGCGAACACCGCCTCGGCCCGCGCCGGGTCCAGGCGGAACTTCAGCTCGATCTCGCTCGGCGTGTCGGCGGTCGAGGACGGAGCCGTCCCGGAGCGGGGCGCGTCGGTCATGTCAGCCTCATGATCGTAAGGCCCCTGTAGCACGAACGCGCGAGAACGCCTTGAGATGGCGCAACGGCGCCTTGAGGCGAAGGCTGCGGGGGGTTAACGGGGCGGTCGTATCGCAGTGCCGGAGCGCCCCACCCGTGAGCATCGTCGTCGACCCCGCCCTTCCCCGCCATGACTGGACCCTGGAGGAAGTGGAGGCGCTGTTCGACCTGCCCTTCACCGAGCTGGTGTTCCAGGCGGCGAGCATCCATCGCCGCTGGTTCGACCCGACCGAGGTCCAGATCTCGCAGCTCTTGTCGATCAAGACCGGCGGCTGCCCGGAGGACTGCGGCTACTGCAGCCAGTCGCAGCACTTCAAGACCGGCACCCGGGCCTCCAAGCTGATGGACGTCGACGCCGTGCTGGCCGAGGCCACGGCCGCCCGCGACGGCGGGGCCCAGCGCTTCTGCATGGGCGCGGCCTGGCGCGACCTGAAGGACCGCGACCTGCCCAAGGTGGCGGCGATGGTCTCTGGCGTGAAGGCGCTGGGGATGGAGACCTGCGTCACGCTCGGCATGCTGGAGCCGCACCAGGCCAAGGCGCTCAAGGACGCCGGGCTCGACTACTACAACCACAACCTCGACACCGGTCCCGACTACTACAAGACCGTGGTCTCGACGCGCACCTACCAGGATCGCCTGCAGACGCTGGAGGCGGTGCGCGACGCCGGCATCTCGACCTGCTGCGGCGGCATCGTCGGCATGGGCGAGACGCGCCGCGACCGCGCCGGCCTGCTGCACGCCCTGGCCACCCTGCCGGCCCACCCGGACAGCCTGCCGATCAACGAGCTGATGCCGATCGCCGGCACCCCGCTGGGCGGCTCGGACGCCATCGATCCGCTGGAGTTCGTGCGCACGATCGCCGTGGCGCGCATCGTCTGCCCCAAGTCGGTGGTGCGCCTGGCCGCGGGCCGCAGCCGCATGAGCCGCGAGCACCAGGCCCTGTGCTTCCTCGCCGGCGCCAGCTCGATCTTCGTCGGCGGCAAGCTGCTGACGACCAGGAACCCCGAGCTCGACGAGGACGCCCGCCTCCTCGCCGACCTCGGCCTGCGCCCGGTCGGGACCACCCCCGCCGCAGATCCCGTGGTCGCCTGACGTCCGGAACC
>DASZQQ010000596.1:0-6602 GCA_035549595.1 Caulobacteraceae bacterium | reverse complement strand
ATCCGCCTGGCGCCCGGGGTCGTGAGCGTCGGCGCGGCGGCGGCGGTGCGCGGTGCGGCCGACGTCTGGCTCGTGCGCTACGATCCGCGCATCGTCCAGGTGCCGATCAAGCGCGGCGAGAACGGCGGCAAGACCCTGCCGCACCGCAACGTCGTGCGCGAGCTGGTCCGCATCGGCGCCTGGAGCGGCGCGGCCGAGCAGCTGCGCCTGCCGCCGGCGAGCGACCCGGCGCTGCGCACCGCAATCCTGATCCAGGCCCCCCGCGGCGGCGAGATCCTCGCCGCGGCCAAGGGCTGAAACCTTCCCATCCCGAACCGGAGATTCCTATGCCGAAGACCTTCCTGCGCCTCGCCACGGGCGCCGCGGCCTTGCTCGCCCTCGTGGCCGGTACGGCCCAGGCCGCGCCGATCGCGCACAAGACGATGAAGCATCGCCACCATCGCCACCACGCCATGGCGGCCGGCCACGCCGCCATGGATCACGGCGCCATGGCGCACGATTCCGTGGCCCAGGGGGCGATGGCCCACGATTCGATGGCCCAGGGCGCGATGGATCACGGGAGCATGGACCACGGGGCGATGAGCTCCGGCGCCATGTCTTCCGACTCCATGTCCTCTGGCGCGATGTCCTCCGGCGGCGCCATGGCCCCTCACTGACCGCCGGCGGCCGGGACGGCGCGGGACGGCTTCCCCCCTGCGGCCCGCGCCGTCCCACTCCACCTGGCCGGGAAAACGTCGCCATGGCGGTGGCAAACCCTGTAGTCTTCGGCGCCGTGAGGGACGAAACCCGAGCTGCGCCCCCGAGCGCGACGGAGGCCCGGCTGAAGGGCCTGATGCTTCGTGGCCTGGACGGCAACGCCGCCGCCCAGCACGAACTGCTGTCGGCGCTCAGCCGCTACCTGCGCGCCTATTTCGCGCGCCGGCTCGGCGCGGACGCCGCCGAGGTCGAGGACCTGGTCCAGGAGACGCTGATCGCCGTGCACCTGAAGCGCGACGCCTACGACCGCGCCCAGCCCTTTACGCCCTGGGCCTACGGCGTCGCGCGCTACAAGCTGCTGGACCACTTCCGCCGCGTCGGCCGGCGCGCCGAGGCGCCGCTGGAGGCGGCCGAGGCCCTGTTCGCGGTCGAGGACGGAGAGGCGCGGCACGCGCGGCGCGACCTTGAAAAGCTGATGGACGGCCTCACCGAGCGCCAGCGCGGCCTGCTGCAGGACGTGAAGATCACCGGCCTTTCCATCGAGGAGGCCTCGCGCGCCCGCGGCATGACGCCCTCGGCGGTGAAGGTCAGCATCCACCGCAGCCTGCAGGCCCTGGCCAGGAAGGTGCGCGATGCGGACCGATGACCTGATCGCACGCCTGTCGGCCGGGACCACCCCGGTGGCGCCGGCGGCCCGCTGGCGGCGCCTGGGCCTGGCCGCCCTGGCCGCGGTCGGCGCCGCGCTGGCGCTGCTCATCGTCTTCTGGGGCCTGCGGCCCGACATCCACCAGGCGATGCGGACCGGGCCGTTCCTGATGAAGGCCGGCTACACGATCGCGCTCGGCGCCGCCGGCTTCCTGCTGGTGGATCAGGCCGGCCGGCCCGGCGCGCGCACGCGCCTGGGGCTGCTGATCCTCGGGGCCGCAGTGGCCGCGATCGGGGTCCTGGCGGTCCGCGAGCTGATGGCCATGCCGATGAACGGCTGGCGCGCCGACATCATGGGCCACAGCGCCCGGCAGTGCCCGATGCGGATCACCATCCTCTCGGCCCCGGCCTTCGCCCTCGCGCTCTGGGCGCTGCGCCGCATGGCGCCGACGCGGCTCTCGCTGGCCGGCGCCGCCGCGGGCCTGCTGGGCGGGGGCCTCGGCGCCACCGTCTACGGCCTCTACTGCCAGGAGACGGCCGCGGCGTTCACGGCCGCCTGGTACACCCTGGGCGTCGCGGTCTGGGCCGCCGTCGGGGCGGTCGTCGGGCCCCGCGTGCTGCGCTGGTGAGAGTCGATCTTTGAGTTTGAGCGCCTCCTGATCGCCAAACCGGTTCCCACTTTGGCGGGAGGCGCTCAGCGCGCCGCGGTCGCCGGCGTCGAGGTGGCGTAGGCCGCGCCGTAGCCGTAGCCGCCGCGCTTCAGGTCGTCGGCGAGCGTCAGCGGGGCAGAGCCGCCGTGCAGGCGCGCGCGGTAGACCTCGGTCGCCTCCATCACCCGCATCACGTAGTCGCGTGTCTCGGAGAACGGGATGCATTCGATGAAGTCGAGCGGGTCGGTGCTGCTGGCGCGCGGGTCGCCGCAGCCGATCGCCCACTGCGTCGGCCGGCCCGGCCCGGCGTTGTAGGCCGCCGAGGCCATGATGTACGAGCCGCTGAACTGGTTCACGAGCTGGCCCAGGAAGGCCGATCCCAGCTGCATGTTGTAGTCCGGATCGTCCAGCTGGCCGGGCGAATAGGGGACGCCCAGCTTGCGCGCCACGATGGCCGCGGTGCCGGGCATCAGCTGCATCATGCCGCGCGCGCCGGGGGCGGAGCGGGCGCGAGGGTCGAAGCTGCTCTCCTGGCGGGTGATGCCGAGGATGAACGGCGTCTCAGGGGCGCCGTCGGTGGCGGGCGGGGTGCGGATCGGGTAGCCGCGCTCGGGCAGGATGAAGCCGCGCTTGGCGGCGTTGCGCACCGCGCGCATCGAGACCTCCTGGTCGCCGTAGCTGCGCGCCAGGTCGACCAGCAGCGCCTCTTCGGGCGCCGTCGGCAGGGTCTCGGCGAGACTCGCCACGAACAGCTTGAAGGTGTCCTTGGCCCCGATCTCGGCCAGGTCGCGCGTTGCGCGCACCGCCTCGCGGCCCTCGAAGCGCGCCCGGTCGGCCGGGGTGATCTCCGGGTCCTTGTCCAGCACCAGCATGCGCTGTCCGGTCTTCTGCGCGGCGAGCTGGCCGTAGAAGGTGGTGTAGTAGCGCGCCGACTGGCCGTAGTAGAGCTGGGCCGAGATCGGGTCGCCCATGGCCTCCGCCGCCCGGCCGCGCCAGTACAGCGCCCGGCTCTGGGTCAGCGGCGAGGAGCCGATGATCTGCAGCTTGGCGAAGTGCTCGTCGGCCTTGCGCGGATCCTTCAGGCGCGTGAACGCCAGCCAGCCGGCGTAGAACTCGGCCTCCGCCGCGTCCCCGCCGCTGGTGAGGCCCGAGTGCGCGGCGATCGCATAGGCGCCCAGGGTGTCGCCCGCCTTCAGGGCGTCGACCACCATGCTGCCGCGATGCCACAGCCGCTCGCCGGCGCCGTCGTAGGGGATGTCGGCCGGCAGGTAGGCGGCGAGCTGGCGCACCTCGTCGACGCGGCCGTGGTCGCGCGCCGACAGCATCCGCTCGAAGGCGAGGCCCGGCGAGGTCTGCAGCGCCACCGGAAGCGCCTCGACCAGGGCCTGGGCGTTTGACGCGTTCTGGCGCACGGCGATGCGGGCCAGGGCCAGGGCCTGCTGCTCGGGCGGCAGGAGCGGGATCATGGTCCGCGCCGCCTCGCCCTGCGGGCCGTAGAGCAGCATGTCGGCGCGCGCGAGGTGGTCGTCCTGGGCCAGGACGTCGCCGAACCGGGCCAGCATCGTGCGCTGCACGTCGACGTCGAACGGGATCGTGCGCCAGGCCTTGCGGACGACCTCCGCGGCCTCGGCGCTCCTGCCGGTGGCGCACAGGGCCGAGGCCAGCGCCATCGCCCCCTGGCCGGTCTGCGGCTCGGACCCGCCGAACCAGGCCACGGTGGCGGCAGGCCCCATGCCCGAGGTCTCGATCACCTTCTCGGCCGCGATCTGGCGGCGCAAGGCGTGGGGCCAGCCGGCGAGGTCGCGGCGGGCGTTGTCGGCCTCGAGGAAGCTCATGGAGTCCGGAGCCGCTTCCACCAGGGCCCATTCGGCGATGCGGCGGCCGACCGGGTCGGAGATCGTCGCCATCGCCGCGCGCGCGGCCCCGCCGTTGCCGACTCTCGCCGCGTTCAGCGCCGAGATCACCGCCTGGGCGTCGGCGTCGCTGAGCGGCTGGCGCGTCGCGATCTGCGGCGTCGAAACCAGCTGTGCGGGCCGGGCCACGGGCGGGGCGGCGACCGGGGCCGGCGCCGGGGCAGGGGGCTGGGCGTGCGGGATCTCGGGCGACAGGCCCTGCGCGGCCGCCACCGTGACGCTGAGCGCGACAACGCCGAGAGCCGCCGTGGTCCGGGACACACCCTTGCGCAAATCCGATACTCCCTGAGAACTCAAAAGCTTCCTTAGCGCCGTTGCAGGCGCGAGGTCCGGCGACATATTGTCGGGCCGAATCTGAAAGCCGCAACTAACGGCGGCGATATCACGGCCTTTTGCACGTCATGCCCCTAAGCCTGTTCAAGGGCGTCATTACGGCGCTTGTCACTCCCTTTCGCGACGGCGCCCTGGACGAGACCGCCTACGTCGCCCTGATCGAACGCCAGATCGACGGCGGGGTGCACGGCCTGGTGCCCGTGGGCACCACCGGCGAGACCTCGACGCTGAGCCACGACGAGCACAAGCGGGCCGTGGAGCTGTGCGTGGCGACCGCGCGCGGCCGCGTGCCGGTGATCGCCGGGGCCGGCTCGAACTCGACCGCAGAGGCCATCGACCTCGTGCGCCACGCCAAGACGGTCGGCGCCCACGCGGCCCTGGTCGTCACGCCCTACTACAACCGTCCGAGCCAGGAGGGCCTCTACCGGCACTATGCGGCGATCAACGACGCGGTCGAGCTGCCGGTGTTCGTCTACAACGTGCCCTCGCGCACCAGCGTCGACATTTCCAACGACACGCTCGTGCGCCTCTCGAAGCTGCCGAACATCGTCGGCGTCAAGGACGCCACCGGCGACATGGTCCGCGCCAGCCTGCAGCGCCTGACCTGCGGTCCGGAGTGGGTGATGCTGTCGGGCGACGACCCGACGGGCCTGGGTTACCTGGCCCATGGCGGCCACGGCTGCATCTCGGTGACCTCGAACGTCGCCCCGGCCCAGGTGGCCTCGTTCTACGACGCCGCGCTCGGCGGCGACTGGAAGGCCGCGCTCGCCTGGCAGGACCGGCTGGTGCGGCTGCACAAGGCGCTGTTCCTCGACAACTCCCCGGCCCCGACCAAGTGGGCGCTCTCGCACCTCGGCCTCTGCGCCGAGGACGCCCGGCTGCCGATCGCGCCCTGCTCGGATGCGGTCAAGCCCGACATCCTGGCGGCCATGCGCGAGGCCGGCGTGATCGCATGAGCGGCAAGCTCATCGCCGAGAACCGCCGCGCGCGGTTCGACTACTTCCTCGACGACGCGGTCGAGGCCGGCCTCGTTCTGACCGGCAGCGAGGTGAAGTCGCTGCGCGAGGGCCGCGCCAACATCGCCGAGAGCTACGCCGCCGTGGAGGGGGACGAGATCTCGCTGGTGAACGCCTACATCCCCGAGTACGGCCCGGCGAACCGGTTCAACCACGAGCCCCGCCGGCCGCGGAAGCTGCTGCTGCACCGCCGCCAGATCGACCGCCTGATCGGCGCCGTGCAGCGCGAGGGCCGCACCCTCGTGCCCACCAAGCTCTATTTCAACGACAAGGGCCGGGTTAAGCTCGAGCTCGCCCTCGCCAAGGGCAAGAAGACGCACGACAAGCGCGCGACGGAAGCGGACCGCGACTGGAAGCGCGAACAGGGCCGGCTGATGCGGGAGCGGGGGTGATGAGACAGTCGATCGCGTGGGCGCTGGCGGGCGCCGCCTGCCTGGGGATCTGGGCCGCGCCGGCGGGCGCCGGTCCGGTGGCGCGCCATGCGGCCAGGGCCGCCCTGCGGGCCAACGTCCTGCACATCTCCTCGCACCTGGCCGAGCCGGCCCAGGTCAGCGTCGATGGCGCCAAGGCCGTGACCGCGCCCGGCTACGGCTCGACGACCGTCTCCGTCGCCGCCGGCCATCACGAGCTGCGCGTGATCTCCGGGGAGGGCGTCTCCTACGTCGCCTCCGTCGACCTGGCCGCCGGCGACCTGATGACCTGGAAGGGCAAGAGCTACTGGTGCGTGAACCTGCTCGAGACTTCGGTCGAGCGCTACTCCAAGGAAGAGTGCCAGGAAGACGTCACCGACGCGGGGTAACGTTCGGGAGTCGGGGACATGTTCCGCCAGGAACGTGTCCCCTCCAGCCTGAAGCCGTCCAAGGGGAAGGGGACACGAACCCCGCCTGCGGCGGGGATCATGTCCCCGGTCAGGCGCCGAGCAGCGCCTTCGCCCGCTCGAACACCGCCTCGAACATCGCCGGCGTCAGGCGGCCGGTGTTCGTGTTCAGCCGCGAGCCGTGGTAGCTGTTGATCAGGGCGTAGCGGCCGGCGCGGCTTTCCGCGCCGTGGCCCGGGGCGCCGGCCGAGCCGGGCAGGCCGACGGCCTTCAGCACGTTGCGCCGCGCCACGTCGCCGAGGGTAACGATCACCTTCAGGTTCGGCAGGGCCCCCAGCCTGGCGGTGAGGAACGGGCGGCAGGCGCCTTCCTCGGCCGGCGTCGGCTTGTTGCCGGGCGGAGCGCAGCGCACCGCGTTGGCGATCATGCAGTCGACGAGCTCCAGCCCGTCGTCCGGCCGCGCGGCGTAGCGGCCGCGGGCGAAGCCGGTCTTCAGCAAGGTCTCGTAGAGCAGCACACCGGCGAAGTCGCC
>DASZQQ010000595.1:0-3387 GCA_035549595.1 Caulobacteraceae bacterium | reverse complement strand
GGTTCCGTGAGCAGCCGCCGGTTCCAGCCTGCTTCAAGGCCACTTGGCGAGGCGCTCCGAGCTTGGGCGCGTTGTGCGCGGTGCTGCTGGGCCTCGCCATCGAGCGCGGCGCGCCCGGCCGCGTGGCCTCGGTGACCATCTATTCGACCGCCCTGCTGGCGATGCTGGGGCTCTCGACCGCCTACAACTTCGCCAAGGCGCCCTGGCGGCCGCTGCTGCGCCGGTTCGACCACGCCGGCATCTTCCTGATGATCGCCGGTTCCTACACGCCGTTCACCACCCAGGTGCTGACGGGTCCCTGGGCGGTCTGGATGACGACCCTGGTCTGGACCGTGGCCCTCGCCGGCGCGGCGGGCAAGATCCTGGCCCCCGGTCTCGACAAGCGCTTCTGGGTCGGCGTCTACCTCGCCCTCGGCTGGGTGATCGTCATCGCGCTCAAGCCGCTGATCGCCGGCCTGCACTGGGGCGTGGCGGTGCTGCTGGCGGTGGGCGGCACCATCTATTCGACGGGCGTGATCTTCTATGCCGCCAAGAAGCTGAAGTTCCACCGCGCCATCTGGCACGGCCACGTGGTCGCCGCCGCCGGCGCCCACTGGGCCGCGGTGCTGCTGGGCGTGGTCCTGGCAGGGGCCAACTAGGCCCTCACCCCATCCCAGGAACGCCCGGTCCCGGGCCGGCGCCTGCCGGCAGCTTCAGAGGCTGAAGGTATCACCACAAAGGACACGAAGGACACAAAGGGCACGAAGGGGCCCTGCGGCGCGAAGCGTCAATGAATCATGGCCCTGGCGCTTCGCGCCATCGAGAAGACTTCGTGGTCTTCGTGTCCTTCGTATCCTTTGTGGTCCAGGGAGAGGTTGCGGCCGCCACAGAGTCTGGCCCTGGGGCCGGGATGAGCGGAAGGCGGTCGCTCAGCCCGCCTTCGCCGCACCCTTCTTCGGCGCCGCCTTTTTCGCCTTGCCCGCCTTCTTGGCCGCCGGCTTCCTGGCCTTGACGACGTTCTCGGTCATCGGCTTGGGCGCCGCGGTCTTGGCCGCGCGGGCGCCGCGCTTGGGCTTGCCGCCGCCCTTTTCCTCGCGCGCCGCCAGCAGGGCGACCGCCTCTTCCAGGGTCACGGCCTGGGGGTCGGTTCCCTTGGGCACGTTGGCGTTGGTGCTCTCGTGCTTGATGTAGGGGCCATAGCGGCCGGAGAGGATGCGCACCGGCTTGCCCGACACCGGGTGGGCGCCGAGGTCCTTCAGCGCGGCCTGTTCCCCGCCGCGGGCGCCGCGGCCGCCGGCGCGCTTCTCGGCCAGCACCGCGACCGCGCGGTTGAGGCCGATCTCGAACACTTCCTCGACACTGGGCAGGTTGGCGTAGGTGCCGTTGTGCTGGACGTAGGGGCCGTAGCGGCCGATGCCGGCGAGGATCGGCCCGCCCTCGTCCGGATGCTGGCCGAGCTCTCGCGGCAGGCGCAGGAGGCGCAGCGCCTTGTCGAGGTCCATGGACGCTGGCGGCCAGTCCTTGGGCAGGCTGGCGCGCTTGGGCTTTTCGGCCAGCTCCTCGACGTAGGGCCCGAAGCGGCCGGCCTTCAGCCAGACGGCATGGCCCGTGGCCGGGTCCTGGCCGAGCTCGCGGTCGCCGCTGGTCTCGCCGTTCTCGTCCGCCTCGCTGGCCACGATCGGGCGCGTGAAACGGCACTCCGGATAGTTCGAGCAGCCGATGAAGGCGCCGTAGCGGCCGCTCTTCAGCGACAGTCGTCCCGTCCCGCAGGTGGGGCAGCCGCGCGGGTCGGTCCCGTCCGCCCGCTCGGGGAAGATGTGCGGGCCCAGGGCCTCGTTCAGGGCGTCCAGGACCTGCGTCATCCGCAGCTCGCCGATCTCGCCGACGGCGGCGTGGAAGTCGCGCCAGAAGTCGCGCAGCAGCGCCTTCCAGTCGAGCTCGCCTGCCGAAACCAGGTCGAGCTTCTCCTCCAGCGCCGCGGTGAAGTCGTACTCGACGTAGCGGCGGAAGAACTGCTCGAGGAAGGCGGTGACGAGGCGGCCCTTGTCCTCGGGGATGAAGCGGTTCTTCTCCATCCGCACATAGGCGCGGTCGCGCAGCACGGACAGGATCGAGGCGTAGGTCGAGGGCCGGCCGATGCCGAGCTCCTCCATCTTCTTCACCAGCGAGGCTTCGGAATAGCGCGGCGGCGGCTCGGTGAAGTGCTGGTCGGCGCGGGCGGCGTGGACGCGCGCGTCGGCGCCCTCGCGCACCGGCGGCAGGCGCCCGCCGTCCTCGTCCGTCTCGTCGTCGCGGCCCTCCTCGTAGACGGCGAGGTAGCCGGGGAAGAGCACCACCTGTCCGGTGGCGCGCAGGGCCGTCTGGCCGTCGGCGCTGTCGAGGTCCACCGTCGTGCGCTCGACGCGGGCGGCCTCCATCTGCGAGGCGATCATGCGCTTCCAGATCAGCTCGTAGAGCCGGCCGAGGTCGGGATCGAGCCGCATCTTGCCCGGGTTGCGCTCCAGGCTGGTCGGCCGGATCGCCTCGTGCGCCTCCTGGGCGTTCTTGGCCTTGGTGGTGTAGCGGCGCGCGCTTTCGGGCAGGTACTCCTGGCCGTAGAGGCCGCCGATCACGCGGCGGGCCTCGTCCAGCGCCTCGGGGGCGGACTGCACGCCGTCGGTCCGCATGTAGGTGATCAGGCCGACGGTCTCGCCGCCGATGTCGACGCCCTCGTACAGTTTCTGGGCCGCCTGCATGGTGCGCTGGGCCGAGAAGCCGAGCTTGCGCGCGGCCTCCTGCTGCAGCGTCGAGGTGGTGAAGGGCGGCGGCGGGTTGCGCCGGCCGGGGCGCTTCTCGACCGACGTGACCTTGAACGTCGCCGCCTCGACCGCCGCCTTGGCGGCCTTGGCCGAGGCCTCGTCCGGCAGGTCGAACTTGGCCAGGCGCTTGCCCTGGTGCTTGACGAGGCGGGCCAGGAACGGATCGGCGCCGGCCGAGACGTCGGCGTCGACGGTCCAGTACTCCTGGGTCCTGAACGCCTCGATCTCCATCTCGCGGTCGACGATCAGGCGCAGGGCCACGGACTGGACGCGGCCGGCCGAGCGCGAGCCCGGCAGCTTGCGCCACAGCACCGGCGAGAGGGTGAAGCCGACCAGGTAGTCGAGCGCGCGGCGGGCGAGGTAGGCCTCGACCAGCTCCATGTCGATGTCGCGCGGGTGCGCCATCGCCTCGGTGACGGCGCTCTTGGTGATGGCGTTGAACACCACCCGCTGCACCGCCTGGCCCTTGAGCGCCTTCTTGCGGTTCAGGATCTCCAGCACGTGCCAGCTGATCGCCTCGCCCTCGCGGTCGGGGTCGGTGGCGAGGATCAGGCGGTCGGCGCCTTTGAGGGCGTCGGCGATGTCGTTGACCCGCTTGGCGGACTTGGCG
>DASZQQ010000594.1:0-3211 GCA_035549595.1 Caulobacteraceae bacterium | reverse complement strand
CCGCGAGGCCGAGGCCTTCGCGGCCGAGGCGCTGGGCCGCCAGATCGCCGGCGCCCACGTCAGCCGCGTCGAAACCTGAACGCCGAGGGCCCGCAGCGCCTTGGCTTGGCGAGGGGCGCGCACTAACGTCCGCCGCCTTGGCCGTTGAGGGTTTGCGATGAAGATCCTGAAGTTCGCCGTCCTGGCTCTGGCGCTGTTCGCCGCCGCCTGCTCGAAGCCTGCGCCGAAGGCCGCGGGGGGCCAGGCGCCGGTCAAGCTGGTGCTGGACTGGCAGGCCGAGGCCGAGCACGGCGGCTACTACGAAGCCCTGGCCACCGGCGAATACGCCAGGCGCGGCCTGGCCGTCACCATCGTCCCCGGCGGACCCTCGACCAACGTCGCCCAGCTGGTCGCCTCGGGCCAGGCCGAGTTCGGCATCGGCTCCAACAGCTTCGTCGTCATGCACCTGGCCGAGCAGTCGGTCCCGGTCACCGCCGTGGCGGCGTTCTTCCAGAAGGACCCGCAGGTCCTGATCGCCCACCCGGACACCGGCGTGAATTCGATCGCCGACATGAAGGGCCATCCGATCCTGCTGTCGGACGACGCCATCACCGGCTTCTGGGTGTGGCTGAAGGCCAAGTACGGCTTCACCGACGACCAGGTGCGCAAGTACAACAACTCGAACGCGCCTTTCCTGGCGGACGCCCGGGTGGTGCAGCAGGGCTACCTGATGAGCGAGCCCTACACGATCGAGACCCAGGGCCACATCAAGCCGGTGGTGTTCCTGCTCGCCGACGAGGGCTACCCCAGCTACGCCAGCCTGGTGCTGACCTCGAACGCCTACCGCGCCGGCCACGCCGACGTCGTGCGCGCCTTCAACGAGGCCACCGCCGCCGGCTGGCGCAACTACCTGCACGGCGATCCGAAGCCGGCCGACGACCTGATCCTGAAGAACAATCCGGAGATGAGCGAGGCGGTGCTGGCCCAGGCCCGCGACCGCATGCGCCAGACCGGCCTCGTCGAGTCCGGCGACGCCGCCACCGGCCGCATCGGCGTGATGACCGACGCCCGCTGGGCCGACTTCTACCGCATCACCTCGGCGGCCAAGGGCGTCTACGAGAAGCCGTTCGATCCCAGGACCGCCTACAGCCTCGACTACCTCCCGGCCGCCCAGCCCGCAGCGACGCCCGCCGCCGCGCCGGCGGCCAAGCCCTGACGGTGGCGGCGGCCGCCAGCCTCACCGGGGTCGAGGTCGACTACGGCGCCCGCGGCCGGGTCCTCGGCCCGGTCGACCTCGAGATCGGCGAGGGCGAGATCGTCGCCCTCGTCGGCCCGTCCGGCTGCGGCAAGTCCACGGCGCTGCGGCTGCTGGCCGGCCTCGAGCAGCCGACGCGCGGCGTGGTCCGGCGCGCGGCCGGCCGCGGCGAGACCTCGGTGGTGTTCCAGGCCCCCACGCTCGCGCCCTGGCTCTCGGCCCTCGACAACGTCGCCCTGCCGCTGCGGCTCGAGGGCGTCGCCCGCGGCGAGAGCCGGCGCCTGGCCGAGGCAGAGCTCCGGCGCGTCGGGCTCGGGCACGCGATCCACTCGAAGCCGGCGCAGCTCTCCGGCGGCATGGCGATGCGCGCCTCCCTCGCCCGGGCGCTGGTCACGCGGCCGCAGGTGATGCTGCTCGACGAGCCGTTCGCCGCCCTCGACGAGATCACCCGCCGCGCCCTGGCGGACGACGTCCTCGGCCTCTGGGCCGAGGCGCGCCCGGCGATCGTGTTCGTCACGCACAATGTCGAGGAGGCCGCCTACATGGCCTCGCGCGTGCTGGTGATGAGCCCCGGCCCCGGCCGCCTCGCCGGCGAGACGGTGATCGACGCGCCGCTGCCACGCGTGAAGGGGTTCCGCACCACCGGCGTCTTCCGCGAGGCGGCCGAGCGGGTCTCCGAACAGCTCGCCGCGGCCATGGGGCAGGGGGCATGATCCGCGTCCTCCGCGCCGTCGCGCCGGCCCTGGCGCTGGTCGCCCTCCTGGGGCTCTGGGAGGGACTGTGCCGCGGCCTCGGCGTGCTGCCCTCGATCCTGCCGCCGCCGTCGGCGATCGGCCTTGCCCTCGTCCAGCACTTCCCGCTGCTGATGCGCTCGGCGTGGAACACCTTCGCCATGGCCCTGATCGCGCTCGCCGTGGCCAGCGCGGTCGCCACCAGCCTGGCGATCGGCGCGGTGCTGTCGGGCGTGTTCGAGCGCTCTCTTCGGCCCCTGGTGGTCGCCGTCCAGGTGACGCCGGTGGTCGCCCTGGCGCCCCTGATCCAGATCTGGGCCGGCATCGACCACCCCGGCGTCGCCGAGGTCGCCCTGGCGGCGGTGGTCGCCTTCTTCCCGATCTATTCGGGGGCCCTCAGCGGCCTGCGCGCGGTCGATCCGGACCTCGAGCGGCTGTTCAACCTCTACGGCGCCGGCGCCTGGCAGCGGCTGGTGCGCCTGCGGCTGCCGTCGGCGGTGCCGTTCCTGCTGGAGGGACACAAGGTCGCGGTGGGCCTGGCCCTGGTCGGCGCCGTGGTGGCCGAGTTCGGGGCGGGCGCCGGCAGCGCCAGCGGCCAGGGCCTGGCCTGGCGCATCCTGGAGGCCAACCACAAGCTCCAGACCGACCGGGCCATGGCCGCCTTGCTGGTGCTGGCGGCCATGGGCGCGGCGCTCTACTCCCTGTTCCAGGGACTGGAACGGCGGGCGCTGGCCTGGTGGCGCGGACGTTAGCCGCAGATTAAGCCGCGGCGCTTATTCCAGGGGTTCGAGCTTCGTCATCGGACCCCCCATGCGCCTCGCCCTGGCTATCGCCCTGGTCGCCCTGCCCGCCGCAGCCCTGGCCGCCGAGACGGCGGAGGACCGCTATGGGCCGGTCGAGCCGGCGCAGTCGACCCCCGCCTATCCCGGAGAGGGCGCCGCGCCGCGCGCAGCCGCCACGGTGGTGGCCTCGGCCGAGCCCTACCGCGGCCGCTTTCTGACCTGGGCGTCCAAGGACGGCCTGCGCGGTCCGGCCGCTTCGCCCGTGGCCCAGCCCCAGCCTGCACCGCCGATCCGCCGCGAGCCGGCCCCCGCTCCGGCCGCGCCTGTCGCCCTGCGCGGGCCAGAGCCCCTGCCGCAGACCCTCTACGACCGGGTCGAGCGCCATCCGCTCGCCGCCGCGTCCGCTCCTGCCGCCGCGCCGCAGTACGCCGCAGCCCGTGCGCCGGCGCCGCCGTCGGCGCCTG
>DASZQQ010000593.1:0-2894 GCA_035549595.1 Caulobacteraceae bacterium | reverse complement strand
GCGGTCTCCAGCACCGCCGCGACCTGGGCCCCCGGCAGCCGCATCTCCGGCTCGGTGAGCGCGCGCACGTCGATGCCGGCCTCGCGCAGGAGCTGATGGGCGTTGAGGCCGAGCTGGCGGCCGACCTCGGCGAAGTTGGCCAGGGCGGCGGCGCGGACGAGGGCGGTCATGGGGCTGTCATGAAATGACAAGCGATTGTCGTCAAATGGAAAACAAGCCTCGCCGTCCTCCCGTACCTAAGAACGCAACGCAAGAACCGTCGGCGAACGCCGATCTCGGGGGAAACGATGAAGGCTCTGAAGGCTCTGTTGCTGGGCGCGTCCGCGTTCGGCGTCCTGCCGGCCATGCCGGCGCTCGCGGCCGAGGCCGCGACCGACACCGCGCCGGCGGTCACCGCGGTCGAGGAAGTGACCGTCACCGCCCAGAAGCGGGAAGAGAACATCCAGGACGTGCCGCTCTCGATCATGGCCGTCTCGGGCAAGACCCTCGCGGCCAACGGCGTCAACGACGTGAAGGCCCTGGAGCACATCGTCCCGTCGCTGCGCCTCGACACCATCGCCCAGGCCTCGGGCCTGACGCTGCGCATCCGCGGCTTCGGCGCCAACTCCAACGCCGCCATCGACCCCAGCGTCGCGCCCTACATCGACGGGGTCTATATCCCGCGCCCCGGCGCCATGCTGACCAGCTTCCTGGACATCGACGCGGTCGAGGTGCTGCGCGGGCCGCAGGGAACCCTCTTCGGCCGCAACGCCACCGTGGGCGCGATCTCGCTGCGCACGACGGCACCGGTGCTGGGCAGCAACAGCGGCGAAGTGGCCGGCGAGCTCGGCAACTACGGGACGCGCAAGCTCCAGGGAGTCGGCAACCTCGCCCTCGGCGAGGCCGTCGCCGTGCGCATCGCCGCGCTCGGCCAGCACACAGACGGCTTCATCTACAACCAGCTCGACGGCAAGCGCTACGGCGCCTCGACCACCGGCTTCGTCCGCGGCTCCGTCAAGGCGCGCCTGTCGGACGCGATCACCTGGACCGGCCGCGCCGACTACGCGCGCATCACCGGCGACAACTTCAACCTGAGCCAGGTCGACGTCTCGTCGGCCAGCGCCGCCCAGCTCGCCGCCTTCACCGCCCGCACCGGCGGCAACCCCTCGCCGCTGGACCCCGAGCCCCTGTTCCGGGCCAACGAGCGCTTCGACTCGCCGGCGATGACCGACCGCCAGTACGGCTTCTCCAGCGACCTCAGCGCGGAAATCCCGCACGGCTACACGGTCCGCCTGATCGACGCCTACCGCAACTGGAGCAACCGCCAGACCGACGGCGACGTGGTGTTCACGCCGCTCGACCTCCTGAACCGCCACTCCACCTTCGATTCCTCGAGCCAGAGCCACGAGCTGCAGCTCCTGTCGCCCACCGACAAGCTCCTGGGCGGCCGCTTCAGCTTCGTCGCCGGCCTCTACTATTTCGAGGAGAACTACTCGATCGGCGAGACCTTCGACCTCGGCTCGCAGTTCTGCGGCTTCCTGTTCGCGGCCAAGCCGGGGGTGCTGGCCGCCTGCAACGCCGGCCCGCAGACGACCGCGGCGGACGGCCATTTCCACCAGCACGCCCGCTCGCTGGCGGCCTACGTCCAGACCGACTTCAAGATCACCCCGACGCTCGACCTGATCCTCGGCGCGCGGGAGACGCGCGACACCAAGACCGGCAGCTTCGTGCAGCTCGCCGCCAACCCGGCCCTCGGGGCGGGGGTCCTGCGCGCGCCGGAGAACACCGACCTGCGCTTCCACGACAGCCGCCCGTCCTGGCGCGCGAACCTGACCTGGCACGTGACGCCGGACGTCATGGCCTTCGTGACCTATTCGACGGGCTACAAGTCGGGCGGCCTCAACTCCGCCGGCGGCGCCGCGCCGCTGGGCCAGAAGCGCCTGTTCGACTCCGAAAGCTCGAAGGACGTCGAGGTGGGCGTGAAGTCGGTGCTGTTCGACCGCCGCCTGCTGCTGAACGCGACCTTCTTCAACACCGACCTCGACGGCTTCCAGGAGCGCTCGTTCGACGGCGTCAGCTTCGTGATCCGCAACGCCGGCTCGGTCAGGGCCCGCGGCGTGGAGCTGGAAGGCCAGGCCCGGCCGGTCGACCACGTGAAGCTCGACTTCGGCGTCGCCTACCTCGACAGCGTCTATTCGGCCAACCACCAGGCGCCGGGCCTGCCGGCCTGCACCGGCCTCGCCGGCTCCTGCCCGACGGTCCAGGACCTGACCGGTCGGACCACGGCCTATTCGCCGAAGTGGCAGGTCGACCTCGGCGCCGAGTACGACACCCCCTCGTTCGAGGGCGGCTGGACGGCGCAGATCCGCGGCGCGCTGAACTATTCGTCGAAGATCTACACCACGCCCGACCTCAGCCCCCAGGCGGTGGTCGATGGCGTCACCACCCTCGGCGCCCGCGTCACCCTGGTCAGCCCCGACCAGAGCTGGAGCGTGGCCGTGTTCGGCGACAACCTGACCAATGAGCATTACTTCCGGCTCAAGTTCGCCCAGGTGCTCGACAGCGCCTTCGGCGTCCGCGACCCGGCGACCGGCAACACCCTGATGCGCGGCTTCCTGGGCGCGCCGCGGACCTACGGCGTGCGGGTGTCGCACAAGTTCTGACGGCGTCTGTCGCTGAAAGACAAATCAAAGCCGTCAAAAGAAAAATCGAGGCGGTCCGGCGCACCTAGCGTCGGACCGTCAGCAAGGGAGTGCGCGCTCATGGCCAAGGCGGTGCGGTTCTACGAAACGGGCGGCCCGGAGGTCCTGCGCCTCGAGGACGTCGAGGTCGGCGACCCCGGCCCTGGCGAGGTCCGCGTCCGCCAAGTCGCGGTCGGCCTGAACTTCGCCGACACCTACTTCCGCACCGGCCTC
>DASZQQ010000592.1:0-8000 GCA_035549595.1 Caulobacteraceae bacterium | reverse complement strand
CGCCGCCGCGGCGGCGCGCGCCGTGGACGCCGGCTTCGACGGCGTCGAGCTCCACTACGCCCACGCCTACACCCTGGCCTCGGTCCCCTCCGCGCGGAACGACCGGCGCGACGGTTACGGCGGGGCCTTGGCCTCGCGGCTGCGCCTGCCGCTCGAGGTCCACGCGGCGGTGCGCGCCGCGGTCGGCGATGACGTCATCGTTGGCTGCCGCTTCCTCGCCGACGAGTGCATCGCCGGCGGCTCCTCGCCGCGGGAGGCGCGGGAAATCGGCGTGGCCTTCGCGCAGGCAGGCTTCGACTTCGTGTCGCTGTCGCGCGGCGGCAAGTTCGAGGACGCCCAGGCGCCCAAGGTCGGCGCCGCCGCCTATCCCTACACCGGGCCGAGCGGCTACGAGTGCATGCCCTCGTTCGTCTCCGATGCGGCCGGCCCGTTCGGCCGCAACGTGGCGGCGACCGCGGCGGTGCGCGCGGCCGTCAGGGCCGCGGGCTGCGACACGCCGGTGGTCCTGGCCGGCGGCTTTCATGGTTTCGACCAGGCCGAGGCGGCCTTGGCGTCGGGCGCGGCCGATGTGATCGGTATGGCCCGCCAGGTCCTGGCCGACCCCGACTGGTGGGCCAAGGTGCGCGCCGGCCGCGGGGCCGAGGTCAGGACCTGCGAATTCACCAACTACTGCGAGGCGCTGGACCAGAAGCACGCGGCGGTGACGTGCCAGCTCTGGGACCGGCTCCCGCGCGACCTGGGCCGGCGCACGCCCGACGGCAAGCGCTGGATGACCGCGCCGCCCTGGACGGCGAAACGCTAGCTAGGCCTCGGGCTCGCGCGCCGAGGCCGGGCCGGCGCCGAGAACAGCCTCGATCCGCGCCGGCGCGACGCCGGCTTCCTCCAGCACCTCGCGCGTGTGTTCACCCAGACGCGGCGGGCGCCGCACCGGCGGCCGCTCGCCGTCGAACAGCACCGGCACGCCCGGCAGCCGCAGCACCTGGCCGCCGAGATCGACCTTCTCGAAGAAGCCCGTGGCCATCAGGTGCGGATCGTGGGTCAGGTCGGCCAGCGACTTCACCTCGGCGCACGGGATTTCCAGGCGCTCCAGCAGGTCTAGCCACTCGGCCGTGGTCCTGGTCTTCAGGATCGAGGCCAGCAGGGCGTAGAGCTCGGCCACGTTGGCGGTGCGCGCGGCGATGTCGACGAAGCGCGGATCCTGCGTCAGTTCCGGCCGCCCGACCGCCTCGAACAGCCGTCGCCAGTGCATGTCGTTGTAGGGCAGGGCGCAGATGTAACCGTCGGCGGTGGCCTGGGGGCGGCGGTCCGGCGCCATCACCCGCGGATAGGAAGCCGGCCCCTTCGGCGGGTCGAACTGGTGGCCGTAGAGGTGCTCGACGGCGGTGAAGGCGACCATCGATTCGAACATCGGCACCTCGACGTAGCCGCCTCGTCCGGTGCGGTCGCGGCGGCTGAGGGCGGCCAGGATGGCGACCACGCCGACGAGGCCCACGGTCTTGTCCGCCGCCGTCGTGGGCAAGTAGTCCGGCGCGCCCAGGCGTTGGCCCATCAGGTCGACGAGGCCGCACAGTCCCTGGATGACGTCGTCGTACGCGGGGCGCCCGCCGTAGGGGCCATCGGCGCGGAAGCCGTGCATGCAGGCATAGACGAGGCGCGGATTGCGCGCGAGCAGCGCGTCCGGCGACAGGCCGAGCGCCTCCATCTTCTGCGGCCGGTTGTTGTGCACCAGGATGTCGGCGCTCTCGACGAGGGCCAGCAGGGCCTCACGTCCGTCCGCGGACTTCAGGTCGAGCACGATGCTGCGCTTGTTGCGGTTCGATCCCAGGAACATGGCGGCCATGCCGGGCTCGCTCTGCGGCCCCGTGCGACGCGTGGTGTCCCCGGCCGGCGGCTCGACCTTGACCACGTCGGCCCCCAGGTCCGCGAGCCATTGGCTGGCGTAGGGCGTCATCAGCACGGAGCCCAGCTCCAGCACGCGCACGCCATCCAGTGGAAGGGTCATTTGAACTCCGGAACTCGGGCTCTTGGGACTTCCCTGCCACGTCCGGCGAGGATCAGTCGAGCGGCGGCGACACCGTCGCCAGGCGATATCGTGGCCATCAAGCCTCGAGGGCCGCGGCGCGGCGCTGGAGGGCGGCGAACGAGACGACCTGCCGTCCGACGGTCTCGAGCTGGCGCCGGGCCGCCTCGTCGGTGCAGGCCTCGTCCTGGAAGATCCGGCCTGAGCAGTTGACCGCGGCGCCGAGAGGCGTCGGCCAGCCGCGCAGGGCGTGGCTCATGGCGCGCAGGGTCGCCAGCGTCGCGACGGCGGCCTGCCAGCCATAGGCCGTGGCGATCAGGCCGACGGGCAGGCCGTCGAGATAGGGTCGGGAATCGCGCGCGGTCTCTTCCAGGTAGTCGACGGCGTTCTTCACCAGACCGGACACCGTGCCGTGCCAGCCGGGGCTTGCGATCAGGACGCCCTCGGCCGTGCGCAGGGCCTCGACGAGGTCCACGGCCTCGCGGCAGCCTCCCACAGGACTTGCGCCGTAGTGGGGCAGGGCGGTGAGGGCGGCGCCGTCGAAGAGCGTGACGCTCGCGCCGGCCGCCTGGGCGGCGCGAACGGCCACCCGGAGCGCCTTCTCCGTCGAGGACCCAGGCTTCGAGGTGCCGCCCAGGGCCACGACACTTATCGGCTTGTCTATCATCGCCCCCCCCCCGCCGCCCGCCGCGGACGGCTGGCGGCGTCCCGCGCTGTTTCCCCCAGGCGTGCGAGGCCCGGCAGGCGGCGGATAGCTTTCACTTTACATGGTGTCAAGTGGCCGATTCGCGGGGCATCCCCCCGCTGTCTGGCGTCGCCTCGATGGCATGCTTGACACGGTGTAAAGCCATGCTACCAAGTTGACTTGACACCATGTCAAGCGTCGCGGGAGCCGCCGCGATGCCCTCAACCAGAATGAGCGGGGCGCCGGGGGGCGGCGCTCCACCGGTCCGACACAAATCCAGCAAGAGCGGAGGGGAGCTTGAATACGACAATGGCGGCGCGAGCCGTGGGTCTGGCTGTCGCACTCTGCGGCAGCGTCAGTTCGTTGGCCCTGGCGGAGACGGCCGCCCCGGCCTCTCCGGCAGCGGCCAGCGTGGAGGTCAACGAGCTGATCGTCACGGCGGAGCGCCGCGAGCAGTCGATCAACGACGTCGGCATGGCGATCTCGGCTCTGGGAGGCGACACGTTGAAGGCCGCGCGCGTGACCAGCGTGCAGGACCTCACCCAGGTCGTGCCGGGCTTCACGGCGTCACAGTCCCGCAGCGGCTTGCCGATCTATTCGCTGCGCGGGATCGGCTTCAACGTCATCTCCGCCTCGTCGACCTCGCCGGTCGGCAGCTACGTGGATCAGGCGGCTTACGTCTATCCCTCGATGAACGGCGGGCCCATCTTCGACATCGCCCGCGTCGAAGTTCTGAAGGGACCGCAGGGGACCCTCTATGGGCGCAATACGACCGGTGGCCTGGTCGACCTGATCACCAACAAGCCGCAGGACACCTTCTCGGGCGCCATCACGGCGGAGGTCGGCGACTACGCGACCCATAATATCGAGGGCTACGTCAACATCCCGCTTTCCGACACCCTCAAGGTTCGCCTGGCCATGCGGACGGAAGACAGCGACCGGGGTTGGCAGACGAGCTTCACCCGACCCACGGACCATCGTGGCGAGGTGCACAAGCTGGGGGCGCGCGCGGAAGTCGCCTGGGCGCCCACCAGCAAGATCGACTTCCTTCTGACCATGAACTACTGGCGCGACCGGTCCGACACCATCGCCCAGCAGTACGGGACCTACATCACCAATCCCTACACCGCGAACCCGGCCGTGTGGCGGGTCGCGCCTTACTTCGCGGCGTTCGATACCGCCTGGAAGGCCGCGAACATCCACTCGAACACCGTGGCGGACTGGGAAACGCCGGGCGCGCAGGGCCAGCTCACGCGCTTCGGGACGGAAGGCAACGGCGCCTATTCGCTGCCGCTCGGCGCCCTGAAGAAGCATGACGAGTTCACCAGCACGGTCTTGCACTCCACCTGGAAGGTCACCCCCGACATCAGTGTGATCTCGCTGACAGGCTTCAACCTCGAGCACTCGTTCTCGCCGTTCGCCACAAGCGGCACGCCCTTCGAGTTCGGCATCTTCACCGACGGCGGCAAGACCTCGAACCTGTTCGAGGAACTGCGATTGCAGGGCGACACGGGCCGGCTGAAGTGGACCGTCGGCGGCTACTACGGCCGCGACAAGGTCGCCGGCCAGGCGCCCGGCCTGTTCGACGACATCTTCACCGTAAGCAACCTGCGTTCGCTGTTCGCCGCGGCCCAGAACTGCGCCCGTCCGGGCGGTGCGCCCGGTTCGCTGCCGACCGGCGCCGGCACGGGGTTGCCCGGCGGCTGCGTGCAGGGGCCCGGCGGGACTTTCAACCCCAACAGCTACACGGCCGCCCAGATCTCAGAGGGCTTCCGAAACGGCGCGAGCCATGGCTCCCTGACCAGCGACCTGGAAAGCCTGTTCGCCCATGCGGAGTTCTCGTTGACGGACCAGCTGACGGCGGTGGGCGGCGTGCGCTACTCGCACCAGAGCCAGAACGGCGAGTCCTGCGCCGGCACGCTCGATCCCTCGCGGGGGCCGGTGGGCAGCAACCAGTACTACATCTGGAACACCTCGTTCCGGTACGTCTACTACCTGAAGAACGGCTTCGCCCTGCCCCCGCCCGGCCCGATCGGCGCCACCGGCTGCCTGACGTACGACGCGACGACGAACAGCTTCGGGCTGGTGCAGCAGCATCTGACCGAGAGCAACGTGTCCTGGCAGGCGGGCCTGAACTGGAAGCCGGCCCCCGGCCAGCTGTTTTACGTGACCGCGTCCCGTGGCTTCCTGGCCGGCGTGCTGCCCTCGACCTCGTCGAACAGCGCCGTCCAGCTGACGCCGGTGAAGCAGGAGCAACTGATGGCCTATGAAGGCGGCGCCAAGCTGTCCTTCTTCGGCCGTCGCGTCCAGGCCAACGTCAGCGCCTTCTACTACGACTACACCAACAAGCAGGTGACGGCCTACTTCCCGGACGTGATCTTCACCGCGCTGCCGGTGCTGATCAACGTGCCGAAGTCCGAAGCCTATGGCGTCGACGCCAGCATCACCTGGGCCGCGACCGAGCACCTCACCGCGACGATCTCGGGAACCGAACTGACCACGCGGGTTACCGACCTGCCGGCCTGCGTCGGGACCCAGCTCTTCGGATGCGGCCGCGATTCCAAGGCCCAGCCCTTGGACTACAAGGGCTTCGAGTTCGCCTACGCGCCGAAGTTCCAGGGCAGCCTGATCGTCAACTACGACACGCCGATCAACGACAAGCTTGGCTTCACGGCGACCGTCGCAGCGAACTACCAGACGCGCTCGTTCGCGTTGCTGGGCGGCGACCGGTTGCCGGGTGTCGGGGAGAACCTCACGATCAAGGGCTACGGCCTGATCAACATGAGCGTCGGCCTCTACGGTCCCGACCACAAGTGGGATGCGTCGCTCTGGGTCAAGAACCTGACGGACCACGTCTACGCCACCAGCGTCTACCAGGGGCAGGACTACTACGCGAGGACGATGGGCATGCCACGCACCTACGGCATGCGGCTCAGCTATCGCTTCGAGTAGGTCTCCGGCCGGCGGGGCGCGTCCCCACGGGGCGCATCCCGCCAGCCTGCCATCACCCGCCACCGTTTCAAACCAACCGGAACACCATCGATGCCGAAGAAGACCTGGCGAAAGCTGCTTTCCAGCGTAGGCGCAGCGTCGCTCGCTCTCTGCGCGACCGCCGCCGCGGCTTTTCCCTCCATCTTCCCGACCGGGACCACGATCTACGACCCCGCGAAAGCCTGGAACGGCTACGTCCTGTTCGCCGATCCCAACGGCAGGACCCACCTCATCGACATGGCCGGCAACGACGTCCACGTGTGGAACGTCGCTGGCTTTCCGAGCGAGATCCTCGACCCGGCCCTCACCCATGGCGAGAAGGGCCACCTTCTCGTCCAGACCGAGGATGGCCCCGGTCCCTTCGGCGGCATCTTCAACAACCGCAGCATCGGCGAGTTGAACTGGCAGGGCGACATCGTGTGGCGCTGGAACGGCGCCGACGGCAAGCCTGTGCGCCAGAACCACGACTGGGCGCGCCTGCCGAGCGGCAACACGCTCATCATCGCCACCCGCGACCGCAATATCCCTTCGCTGAGCAAGCTGTCGGTCGCCGACCAGGTGATCCAGGAGATCGGCCCCGACGGCAAGGTCGTCTGGGAATGGCAGGTCGCGGATCACCTCCAGGAGTTCGGCTTCACTGAGGAGGGCATGAAGGCGTTGCGCGCCGAACTCGCCGATGGCGACAAGAGCCCGGGCTTCCTGACCATCAATGACATGGCCCCGATCGGTCCGAACAAGTGGTTCGACGCCGGCGACCAGCGGTTCAACCCCGACAACATCGTCATCGACTCGCGGATGGCGAGCTTCATCGCGATCATCGACCGCAAGAGCGGCAAGGTCGTCTGGCGCATCGGGCCGGACTGGAACCAGCCGAAGTTGCGGCCGGTCTTCAGCACCGTGACTCCGCGTCCGGTCGACCAGACCAGCGGCCAGCACGACGCCCACATCATTCCCAAGGGTCTGCCGGGCGAAGGCGATCTGCTCGTCTTCGACAACGAGGCGCCTTCAGGCTTCCCGCCGACGCACCTCAGCATGTTCCACGGTTCGCGGGTGCTGGAGATCAACCCGGTCACCAAGGAGGTGGTGTGGCAGTACACCGCCGCCGACTCCGATCGCGCGCCCTGGACGTTCGCCAGCTCATTCATCTCCAGCGCCCGGCGCCTGCCGAACGGGAACACCCTGATCGACGAGGGGATGAACGGCCGCTTCTTCCAGGTGACGCCCAAGGGCGAGATCGTGTGGGAGTACGTCAGTCCGTATTTCGGCCGCCAGGATCTCTACACGCGGCGTGAAGTGTCCACGAACTGGGTCTTCCGGGCGCAGCCGGTGCCCTATGAGTGGGTTCCCGACGGCACGCCGCATAGCGAACAGCCCACCGTGCGGATCGACATCACCAGGTTCCGTGTCCCGCCGGCGCAACCCTAGAACGACGGAGGCCCATCATGTCGGCGGACCCGCCCGAGCTAGGTTGTGGACCATCGGGTCCGCGCGGCATGATGACCGTCGTCTTCGTGCTCATAAAGTGCGAACTCGGGCGGGCCGCAGAGGTCGCATGCGACCTCGTCGACAACGTCGAGGGCGTGTCGGAGATGTACTCCACGTCCGGCCAGTATGACCTGCTCGGCAAGTTCGTGGTCAGCCGAGACACCGATGTCGGCCAGTACGTGACGACGTGCATCCAGACGCGGCGGCACATCCGCGACACCTTCACGATCATCACCTTCTCGCCCTTCGCTCCGCCGCCCCGGTGACGATGGCCGCCGGCCTGCGCCTGCTCAGCTGGCGGCGACGGGTTCCCCCACCAGGGCCAGAAGCAGCAGCGACGTGATCTGGGTGCGATAGCGATCCGACGACCACCCGCACTGTACGACGAGTTCGTCCCAGGCGCGGAACGACGTCAGGTTCGAGGCGATGTCTGTCGCCGTCTCGCGGTCGACCCCAGGGCGCAGCCGACCCTCCGCCGCGAGCCGGTCGACAATGGTCGCGCAGAGCTCCCGCCGGCTGTCCAGGCGATCCTGCCAGGCGCGCTCCGCGTCCGGGTCCTGGTGGCGCAGCACGTCGAACGCGTGCGCAATCGCCCGGTGCGCGGGATTGAGCCTCGCGTACATGTCGATCATCAGCCTGATCGCGGTGACGCCGTCGGGCGCCTGTTCGACCTTGGCGCGCTCGGCCGGCACACCTCGCAATTCGTCCACGCGCCGCGCAAGCGAGATGTAGAGGTCCGCCCGGTCGGCGAACGTCAGGTAGAGCGTCTGGCGCGACAGGCCGGCGGCCTTGGCGATGGCGGCCATGGACACTGGCCCG
>DASZQQ010000591.1:0-5405 GCA_035549595.1 Caulobacteraceae bacterium | reverse complement strand
TCCCCGTCTCCTCAGCCGCCCCAGGCCGCCGCGCCGCAGCCCGCCCCGGGCCGGCCGGCCTTCCCGGTCCGCGACGACATCCCGCGCCCGCCGATCCCACCGGCCCACCGCAACCCGCTGATGGCCAAGGCCGCGCCGCTGCTGGCGCTGCTGGCCTCGATCCGCTCCGGCCGCGCCCAGATCCGCCTGCCCGACCTGCACCGCCGCGCGGCCGCGGAGATCAGCAACTTCCAGGCCGAGTTCCAGGGCAAGATCGCCGACGAGCACCTGCGCCGCGCCGTGTACGCCCTGGCCGCCACGGCCGACGACGTCGCCCTGAACCTGCCGCTGCCGTCGGCCGAGGTCGGCGAATGGGCCCAGCGCAGCCTGGTCGCGCGCTCGTTCCAGGAGGCGATCGGCGGCGACCGCTTCTGGCGCCTGCTGGACGAGATGATCGCCCGGCCGGCCGAGTTCCAGGACCTGCTCGAGTTCTATCACGCCTGCATGGCGGCCGGCTTCGAGGGCCGCTACCGCGTCACCGCCGACGGGCGCCAGCAGCACCAGGCGCTGATGCAGCGGGTCTATCAGGCGCTGGAGATCGCCCGGTCGCTGTCGCAGAGCGAACTGGCGCCGCACTGGCGCGGCGAGAACGCCCCGCCCGGCAAGGTCGGCCTGTGGGCGCCATTGGCCATCGCCGGCGCCGTGGCGGTCGGCCTGCTGCTCGTCATCTACATCGGCCTTCGGCTGTGGCTCGAGGCGACCGGCGGCCCGGCGCGCGCGGCCCTGGCCTCGATCAACCCGCCCGCCAGGCTGACCCTGACGCGCGACTCCACACCCGTGCCGGTGGTGGACGCCTCGGCCAACCGCGTGCGCACCTTCCTGGCGCCCGAGATCGCCCAGGGCCTGGTCACCGTGCCCGACGTGACCACCGGCGTGCGCGTGATCACCACGGCCAAGGTCGTCGCCTTCGAGCCGGGCTCCGACCAGATCGCGCCGGCCTGGAAGGGCCTCTTCGACCGAATCGCCCAGGCCATCGACAAGGAGCCGGGCGCGGTCCGCGTCGAGGGCTACACCGACTCCACCAAGCCGCACGGCCTGGCCTTCCCCGACAACCTGTCGCTGTCGAAGGCGCGGGCCGACACCGTGGCCGGCCTGATCCGCCAGAGCCTGTCGGACAAGGCCCGCACCGTCACCTCGCAGGGCTTCGGCGAGTCCGATCCGATCGGCTCCAACGCCACGCCAGCCGGCCGGGCCCAGAACCGGCGCGTCGAAATCGCGCTCGACCGGGGCAGCCAATGACCGCCCTGCGCCGCTTCTTCACCAACTGGTGGGTGCTCTCGATCCTGGTCGCGGTGCTGGCGGCCCTGATCCTGTGCCTGCTCTTGCCGCTGCTGGTGCATCCGCTCGGCAAGCTGCTGTGGCGCCTGGGCCTGCTGGGCCTCGTCGTCCTGGTGTGGGCGATCTTCGCGGCGATCCACGTGTTCTCGGCGCGCAACGCCTCGGACCGCATCGCCGACGCCATGGCCAAGGAGAAGGCCGAGACCGAGGACGAGGGCGCGGTGGTCGGCAAGCGCCTGGCCGACGCCCTCGCCCAGCTGAAGTCCCAGAGCAAGCGCCGCGACTACCTCTACAGCCGGCCCTGGTACCTGATCATCGGCCCGCCGGGCGCGGGCAAGACCACCGCCCTGACCTCCAGCGGCCTGCGTTTCCCGTTCGCCGACGCGGTCGTCCGCGGGGTGGGCGGCACGCGCAACCTCGACTTCATGTTCGCCGACGAGGCGGTGCTGGTCGACACCGCCGGCCGCTACACCAGCCAGGACTCGTCGGCCGAGCGCGACCGCCAGGGCTGGCTGAGGTTCCTGGACGTGCTGCGCAAGAACCGGCCGCTGCAGCCGGTGAACGGCGTGCTCGTTGCGATCGGCGTCGACACCCTGCTCACCGCCGACGCCGCCGAGATCGACCGCCACGGCGACATCATCCGCCGGCGCCTGGCCGAGCTGCGCGAGGGGCTGGAGATCAACGCCCCGGTCTATGTGGTGTTCACCAAGACCGACCTCCTGGCCGGCTTCGCCGAATTCTTCGACGACCTCGACGTCGAGCAGCGCCGCGCCGTGCTGGGCCGGACCTTCGACGCCGAGGCCGCGACGCCGGACGCCGCCGAGCTCGCCGTCGCCTTCGACGAGGTCGCCGAAGCCGTCGCCGGCCGCACGCCCAAGCGCCTGCAGGACGAGCTCGACGCGCGCCGCCGCGGCCTCATCGTCGGCTTCCCCTCACAGCTCTCGTCGCTGCGCAACGCGGTGGTGCGCCTGGTCCAGGGCGCCTTCCCGAAGGACGCGCGCGAGGGCGCGGCCCGGCTGCGCGGCTTCTACTTCACCAGCGGCGTGCAGCAGGGCACCCCGCTCGACCGGCTGCTGGGCGGTATCGCCTCGGTCTACGACGCCCCCGCGCCCGCCGCCGCCCACGGCCGCGCCTACTTCCTGAACCGCCTGCTGATGGAGGTGATCTTCGGCGAGGCCGGGCTCGCGGAGGGCACCGCGGGGGTCAAGCGCCGCCGCGCCGCCCTGCTGACCGGAGGTCTCGTCGCCATCTCGGCGGTCTCGGCCCTGATCCTGGTCGCCTGGATCGCCAGCTTCGCCGCCAACCTGCAGTTCCAGAAGCGCATGGAGACGGCCGCGACCCAGGTCGCCCAGCAGCTCAAGCAGCCCGGCTTCGACCTGGCCGCCTACAGCGAGAACGACCGCACTCTGGAAGACGCCTCGCCGATCCTCGACGCCCTGCGCGCCCTGCCGCGCGGCTATGACGCCCGGCGCAAGGGCGGGGCGCCGTTCCCCATGAACATGGGCCTCTACCAGGAGGGCCTCAGCCGCCAGGCCGAGGACGTCTACCTCGAGGCCTCGCAGCGGATCATGCTGCCGCGCCTGATCCTGCGCCTGGAGCGCTACCAGCGCGACCACGACTCCACGCCGATGGACCTCTACGGCGCGCTCAAGAGCTACCTGCTGCTGGGCGGCCAGGGGCCGGGGGGCAAGGTCGACCCCGATGCGGTGAAGAGCTGGGTGACGGCCGACTGGGCGCGGGAATCCATCCCGGGCGCCGACCGCGAGCCGATCCGGCTGGCGCTCGGCCGCCACCTCGACGCGGTGCTCAAGGACAAGGCGTTCGGCCGCTACTGGGCCCAGCCGCCGATCGACCGCACCGTGGTCGACGCCTCGCGCAACCGGCTGGAGACCCTGACGCCCGGCCAGCGCGCCTATGCGGCGATGAAGTCGCGCGCCGAGGGCTCGGGCCCCGACTGGCGGCTGCAGATCGAGCCGGGCAAGCTGATCGCCTTCGCCAACGGCCCGGCGCTGCAGGCGCTGCGGGTGCCGTACTTCTTCACCCGGGCCGGCTACCAGGGCGCCTACCTGCCGGCCAAGCTGGGCATACCGGCGATGCTGGCCGAGGACCGCTGGGTGCTGGGCGGGGGCCAGGCCAACCTCGACCCGCGCGACATCTCCACCGAGATCGCGATGCTGTACGCCAACGACTACATCGCCCAGTGGCGCCAGGTGATGCAGGCTCCGAGGCCCGCGAACGTCTTCGCCGACTCGGCCGCCGCCGACGCCATGATCGGGGTCGGCCAGAACCGGCCGTACGTGACCTTCCTCAACCAGGTCTACGGCCAGGTGAACTTCGACAAGCAGCCGGCGGTGCTGAAGCTGCCGTCGACGCCGTTCAACAAGCTGGTCGCCGGGCCCAACACCGCCGACGCCGGCCAGCAGATCGCCGCCGCCTTCCAGGACATGCCGATGGTGATCCAGCAGGTGAACGGCCTCTTGGACAAGCTGAAGGCGCTGATCCTGGCCAACCGCGAGCTCGCCGCCTCGACCGGCGCGGTGGGCGGCGCGCCGCCGCCGATGCCGTCGATCGACGAGGGCACCATCGGCATGCCGCCGGGGGTGAAGGACTTCTTCACCCAGCTGAAGTCGACCGGCCAGACGGCGACCACCGCCGCCTCCCTGGCCGCGCTGAAGGGCAGCTATGCGGCCAACACCACGGTGAAGTCGCAGTGCCAGCAGACGACCACGGGCTACCCGTTCGTGCGCGGCGCGGCCGACGCCAACCTGCAGGCGGCGATGAACCTGTTCTCCGACGCCGGCCCCCTGGCCCAGACCACCGCGCAGCTCGCCTCCTACCTCGACGAGGGTGGGGCCTGGCACTGGAAGACCGGCGCGCCGGCCGACCTCAACCCCGAGACGCCCGAGCGCCTGCGCCAGGCCAAGGCAGTCGGGGCGATCCTGCGGCCGGAGGGGCTGCAGCTGCAGGTGCGGGCGCTGGAGTTCGCCCCGGGCGTCACCTCGGCCACGCTGGCCATCGGCGACAGCGTGCACGTGTTCAACAAGGACGTCCCCGACGTCGCCCCGATGCGCTGGAGCCCGAACGGCAACGGCATCGCGCGCGTCACCTTCATCGGCCAGCAGACGCCGTTCGAGGGCCGCGGCGACTGGGCCCTGTTCCGCCTGTTCCAGACCGCCAAGATCGACTCCGCCGGGGCGGGCAAGGTCAAGGCGCGGTTCGGCGGCGGGGCGGCCTATGTGACCTTCCTGATCGAGCTGCCGGCGGGCACGCCGAACCCGTTCTCCAGCGACCCGTGGGCGTTCCGGTGCCCGGCGAACCTGTGATGGCCGCCGCGCCGTTCCTGTTCGGCAAGCTGCCGGCGCACGGCGACTTCGTCGCGCGGGGCCTGGCCCTGTCCGCCCAGGACGCCTGGGACGTCTGGGCGAGCCGCGAGATCGAGGCGGCGCGCGAGGCGCTGGCGGCGCGGTTCGACGCCGCCCACGACCAGGCCGCCCCGCTGCGCTTCATCTGCGGCCCCGGTCCCCTGGGCGAGGGCTGGCGCGCCGGTGCGGCGGCGCCCTCGATCGATTCCGCCGGCCGCCGCTTCATCGTGCTGATGGGGGTCGAGGCGCTGGACGAGGCCGCCGCGGCCAGCCTCGGCGTCGCCATCGCCGACCGTTGCGAGTTGGCCATCCGCCGTGCTCTGATCGACACCATGGCGGCCGATCCTGTCCTGGAAGCCCTTGCGGACGCCGCGCCGACGCCCGGCGAGAAGGCGGTGGCGGGCGCGGTCCAGGCGACGATTCCGGACGGCGGCGTCTGGTGGCGGGACGCGGAGGAAGGTATCGATAGAGGCGCTGCGCCGCCCGAAGGCCTGCTGCGGCGGGCCCTCGAGGCGGCCATGCTGGGCGGCTGGGGGAACGGATGACCGCGAGGGTCCGATACTCGACCACGGGCCTGACGCACGAGGGCTGCGTGCGAACGGCCAACGAGGACTCGCACGTCGTTCGCGAGGACGTCGGCATCTGGGTCGTCGCCGACGGCATGGGCGGCCACACCAACGGCAAGTGGGCCTCGTACACCGTCACCCAGGCGATCGAGGAGACCGC
>DASZQQ010000590.1:0-4841 GCA_035549595.1 Caulobacteraceae bacterium | reverse complement strand
CACGACCGCGTTCATGCGGCGGCGGCGCTGCGGCCAGCCTCGGCCCGTTCGTGTGGTTCGTGTGGTTCGTGGTCGAATCCAAGACTGAGCTTGGCGCAGCGCTCAGAGCTTTTCCAGGATCGCGATGACCGCGTCGGCGGCGCGGCCCGAGGGGTCGCCGATGTGGCGGCCCATGCGGTCGAGGGCGGCGGTCTGGGCGGCGACCTGGCGCGCGCGCAGGTCGCCATCGTCGAGGCGCAGGGCGATCTCGTGCGCCAGCAGAGGGCCCGTGCAGCGCTCCTGGACCATCTCGGGGGCGACCATGCTGCGCGCGGCGATGTTGAAAAGGGTGATGTACGGCGTTCGGATCAGCCGCCGCGCGACGAAGGCCGTGACCGGGCCCAGCCGGTAGGCCACCACCATCGGGCAGCCGGCGAGAGCCAGTTCCGTCGTCACCGTGCCGCTGCAGGCGAGCGCGACGGTGGCCGCCTTCATGGCGTCGAAGCGCGCCGCCTCCCCCTCCACGACGTGCGCCCGGTGCGTCCAGCCGCCGACGCGGGCCTTGACCTGGGCGGCGACGCTCTCGGCCGCGGCGACGACCACCTGCAGGTCGGGCCGCTCGGCCTTGAGCAGGTTCACGGCCTCCTCGAACGGCGGCAGAACACGGTCGATCTCGCTGGGCCGGCTGCCCGGCAGCACCAGGAGGATCGGCTCGTCCGGTCCCGCGCCGATCTCCGCCCTCAGCCGCGCCGGATCGGCGCCCGAGAAGTCGCGCACCAGCGCCGGGTTACCGACGAAGGTCACGGGAAGACCCTCGCGCTCGAAGAACGGCGCATCGAACACGTGGATCGACAGCAGGTGGTCGTAGGCCCTGGCCGCGGTTCGCGCCCGGCCGGGCCGCGTCGCCCACACCTGGGGGCCGACGTACTTGACGATCGGCAGGTCCGGCAGGCGCCGGCGCAGCCGGTGGGCGACGCGCAAGGTGAAACCCCAGGAGTCGATCAGCACCGCGACGTCCGGCTTTTCTCGCTCGGCGAAGGCGGCGGTCTCGGCGGCGCGGCGCAGCACGCGCGGATAGGCCAGCAGCCCCTCGAGCGCGCCCAGGATGGCGAGGTCGGAGACGTCGAAGGGGCTGACGATGCCCTCGGCGGCCATGCGCGGGCCGCCGACGCCGACGAGCCGCAGGTCTTCGCCCAGCCTCTCCTTCAGCGCGCGCGCCAGGCCGGCGCCGAGGGCGTCGCCCGACGCCTCGGCCGCCACCAGCATGACGGTGCGGTGCGTCACCCTTGGCCGGCCGGCACGCCGACCACGAACAGGCCCAGCTCGTCGGCGGTGCGGATGACCTTGTCCCGGTCCAGCAGCAGCACCTTGTCCGCTTCGCCGGCGACCCCGGCGAGGCCGGCGCGGGCGGCCAGCTGCAGGGTCGCAAGGCCGATGGTCGGCATGTCCACGCGCGTCTCCTGGTGCGGCTTGCAGGCCTTGGCCAGAACGCCGCGCGGGCGGCCCGGTTCGCCGCGGATCGCCGCGGGCAGCTCCGCCACGCGCCGCAGCATGGCGTCCGTGCCCTCCTGGGCCTCGACGGCGAGGATCAGGCCGTCGCAGCAGACCGCGCCCTGGCCCACGTCGAGGGCCCCGATGGCCCGGGCCACCTCCATGCCGCGGGCGATGTCGGCCATGTGCGCGGCGTCCGGGGCGTGCCGTCCCAGGGGGCCGGCAGCGAGGGTCAGCTCGCCCATCACCTCGTGCGCGCCCTCGACGGCGAAGCCTTCCTTCTCGAACTCGCGCACCATGAAGCTCAGCAGGGCCGCGTCGCCCTTGCGCGCCGCCATGATCGCGCCCGGCAGGGCCATCAGGCCGCGCAGGTCGGGGGACAGGGTGCGGAAGTCGGGCCGGGCGACATAGCCGGCCATGCACACCGCCTCGCAGCGGGCCTTCCTCAGCTCGCGAAAGCCGCGGCCGAGTTCGGCCAGGCCCACGTCGGCGCCCTCGAACTGGCTGAGCGCCGGTCCGGCGACGCCCTTCAGGCGCAGTACGAACACCGGCCGCTCGGCGTTCCGGCAGTGCGCGGCCAGATGCAGCGGCAGGTCCCCGCCCCCCGCGATCAAGCCGAGCTTGCGCAACGTCAGATCTCCCGCTGCGGCATCGTCAGCGGGCGGTTGGCGTCGGCTCGGATGAAGTCGACGATCTCCATCACCTCGGGCGAGCCGGCGTAGACCCTCGCCGTGTCGTCCAGCCGCTCCTGGAAGGTGCCCTCGTCGGCGAACAGCATGCGGTAGGCGGCGCGCAGGGTGTTGATCTGCTCGCGGTCGAAGCCGCGCCGCTTCAGGCCGACCAGGTTCAGCCCCTCGAGGTGGGCGTGGTTGCCCCACACGCTGCCGTAGGGGATGACGTCGTGGTTCACCCCGGCCATGCCGCCGACGAAAGCGTGGCGGCCGATGCGGGTGTGCTGGTGGGCCGCCGAAAGGCCGCCCATGATCACATAGTCCTCGACCACCACCATGCCGCCCAGGGTGGCGTTGTTCACCAGGATCACGTGGTCGCCGACGATGCAGTCGTGGGCGACGTGGCAGCCGACGTAGAACAGGCCGTCCGAGCCGATCGTGGTCACGCCGCGGCCGATGGCCGTGCCGCAGTGCATGGTCACGTGCTCGCGGATCAGGTTGCGCTGACCGACGACCAGGCGGGTCGGTTCGCCCTTGTGCGCGGCGTGCTGCGGCGCGGCGCCGATGCTGGCGAAGGGATAGATCTCGCAGTCGTCGCCGATCTCGGTGACGCCGTCGATCACCGCATGCGAGCGCAGCACCACGCGAGCGCCGAGGCGAACGCCGGAGCCGACCATGCAGTAGGGACCGATCTCGACGTCCGGGGCGAGCTCGGCCTTGGGATCGACGATGGCGGTGGGATGGATCTTGGTCATGAACTCACGTTGACGAGCATGGCCGCGAATTCGCATTCGGCGGCGACCTTGTCGCGCACCATGCCGCGGCCCTTGAACTTGACGATCGTGCCGCGCTCGCGGGCGACCTCGACGTGCAGCTTCAGCACGTCGCCGGGCCGCACCGGATTGCGGAAGCGGCAGTTGTCGACCGACATGAAGAGAATGATCTTGCCGGTGGCGTCGACGTCCCACGATTTCGACATCAGGAGGCCGCCGGTCTGGGCCATGGCCTCGATGATCAGGACGCCAGGCATCACCGGGGCGCCGGGGAAGTGGCCGGCGAAGAACGGCTCGTTGACGGTGACGTTCTTCACCCCGATCAGCGAGGTGCTGGGCACGAAGCCCTCGGCCCGGTCGATCAGCAGGAACGGCGGCCGGTGCGGCAGGCGGCGCATGACCTCCTGGATGTCGATCTCGTCTGCGGCGGCCCCGGCCTGCGGCGTGAACTCCTTGGTCATTCCCTCTGCCCTCCCCTGCGTGCGGCCATGCGGGCCAACCAGGCCGATTCGCGCAGCCACGCCATGCGCGGCTTGGCCGGGAAGCCTCCGTAGGTCGAACCGGCGGCGACGTCGCTCACGACGCCGGCGTTCGCGGCCAGGCGCACGCCCGCGCCTATGGTGATATGGTCGGCCACGCCCACGCGGCCCCCCAGCTGGCAGCCGTCGCCGATGGTGACGCTGCCCGAGATCCCGGTCTGGGCCGCCAGGACGCAGTTGCGTCCGATGACGACGTTGTGGGCGATCTGGACCAGGTTGTCGATCTTGGTGTTCTCGCCGATCGTGGTGTCTTCCCAGGCGCCGCGGTCGACGGTGGAGTTGGCGCCGATGGTGACCCCGTCCTGCAGGATCACGCGCCCCAGCTGGGGCACGTCGATGATCCCCTTCGGTCCCAGGGTGGCGCCGAAGCCGGCCTCGCCGATCACCGCCCCGCCCAGGATGCGCACGCGGTCGCCGATCAGGGCGAAGCCGATCACCGCCCCGGCGCCGATCTGGCAGTCGCGGCCGACGGCGACGCCCGGACCGATCGAGACGTTGGCCCCGATGCGGGTTCCGCGGCCCACCTGCGCGCCGGGGCCGATGACGGCGCCCGGCCCCACGACTACGTCCTCTTCGAGCTCGGCGTCCGGGTGAACGCCCGCGGCGCCCGCCGGCCAGGTCCTCGGCCGGTGCAGGCGCTCGGCCGCCAAGACATAGGCCGCGTGCGGCAGGGGCGACACCAGCGCCGTCCAGCCCGTCGGCAAGGCGCCGGCGTGCGTCTCGGCGACGAAGCAGGCCGCGTGCGCCCCGCCGTCCAGTCCGTCCGCATGGCGCGGATCGGTCAGGAAGGTCACCGAGGCGGCGTCCGCGCGTGACAGCACCGCCGCCTGGCCGATCGGCCGGCCGGCGGCGTCGGCGTCGGCGAGCGTCGCCCCGGCGAGCCTTGCGATCTCGCCGAGGGCGACCGGGCCCAGGGCCTCGAAGAACCGCGAATCCGGCATGGCTTCGCGCTGCGGACCTGACGCCCTAGTGGGCGGCGGGCGCAGGCGCCGGCTGGGTTTCCAGGTGCTCGCGGTCGAACTGGAACTGCTGGATGCGCGCGTTCAGACCGGTCACGGCCGCTGGCGTGACGTCCATCGCCGGATTGCCGAACAGGACCGCCTCGCGCCGCAGCAGGAGGCTGCAGTGCTGCTGCTGGTAGACCTGGGTGAGCACCGGCTCCAGCTCCTGGGCGATGCGGCTCTGGGCCTTCTCGGCCGTCGCCTGCAGCTCGCGCTGCCGCAGCTCGGCCTTGCGCTGATAGTTGGTGTAGCGCAGCTGCAGATTGGCCTCGCGGGTCTGCATGACGGCCGGATCGGTGGTGTTGCGGGCCGCGTCGTTGGCGCGCGCGTCGGTCTGGATCGCGGTCACCTCGGGCTGCAGCTCGGCCTGAACCTGCTGTTCGAGCT
>DASZQQ010000589.1:0-3154 GCA_035549595.1 Caulobacteraceae bacterium | reverse complement strand
TTTCTGATCTGGTTTTTCTTCGGCCCCGAGCCGCGCCTCGCCTACGCCATCGTCAACGCAGTGGCGGTGCTCATCATCGCCTGCCCGTGCGCCCTTGGCCTTGCGACACCAATGGCGATCATGGTCGGCGTCGGTCGCGGCGCCCAGGCCGGCGTGCTGATCAAGAACGCCGAGGCGCTGGAGCGCTTCGAGAAGATCGACACCCTGGTGGTCGACAAGACCGGCACCCTGACCGAAGGCCGCCCTGCGGTGACCGCGATCGTCGAGGCCGGCGGCGTCGCCGAAGACGACCTGCTGCGCCTCGCCGCCAGCCTGGAGCGCGGCAGCGAGCACCCGCTGGCCGAGGCAATCGTGCGCGCCGCCCGCGGGCGGGGCCTGACGCTGACCGAGGCCGCCGACTTCGACTCCCCCGTCGGCCGCGGCGTGACGGGAACGGTCGAGGGCCGGCGCGTGGTCCTGGGCGGGCCGCGGATGATGGCCGAGGCGGGGATCGACGTCGCGGCCCTGCAGGCCGAGGCCGACCGCCTGGGCGCCGAGGGGGCGAGCGCCGTCTTCGCCGCCATCGACGGCCGCGCGGCCGGCGTGCTGGCGATCGCCGATCCGGTCAAGGCGACGACCGCCGAGGCGGTCGAGGCGCTGAAGGCCGAAGGGATCCGCATCGTCATGATGACCGGCGACCGCCGCGCGACGGCGCAGGCCATCGCCCGCCGCCTCGGCATCGACGCCGTCGAGGCCGAGGTCCTGCCGGAGGACAAGGCCCGCGTGGTCCAGAAGCTGCGCGCCGAGGGCCGGGCCGTGGCCATGGCCGGCGACGGGGTCAACGACGCCCCCGCCCTCGCCGCCGCCGAGGTGGGCGTGGCCATGGGCGCCGGGGCCGACGTCGCCCTGGAGAGCGCCGGCGTCACCCTGCTGCACGGCGACCTGATGGGCCTCGTCCGCGCCCGGCGCCTGTCGCGGGCGGTGATGGCCAACATCCGCCAGAACCTGGTGTTCGCCTTCGTCTACAACATCGCCGGGGTGCCGATCGCGGCCGGCCTGCTCTACCCGGCGTTCGGTCTCGTCCTGTCGCCGCAGATCGCCGCCGGAGCCATGGCGCTCTCGTCGGTGAGCGTGATCAGCAATGCCCTGAGGCTCAGGACAGCCAGACTCTAGCGGGCGCCGTTGCCTTTCAGCAGCCAGCCGAAGGCGCCCGTCGCCGCCACCGCGCCGATCAGCTGGGCGGCGATGAACTGCGGCGCGGACGAGGGGGCGATGCCGGCGAAGGTGTCGCTGAGGCTGCGGGCGATCGTCACGGCCGGGTTGGCGAACGACGTCGAGGCCGTGAACCAGTAGGCCGCGGTGATGTAGAGGCCGACCATCCAAGGCGTCGCCTCGGCCCGAAAGCGCAGCGAGCCCAGGATCGTGCCGACGAGGCCGAAGGTGGCGATGATTTCGGCCAGGCCCTGCGAGGGGCCGTCCCTCAGCTTGGTCGAGACCTGCCAGATCGGCTCGGTGAACATGGCGTGGGCCACCCAGACGCCGAGCACGCCGCCGATGGCCTGCGTGACCCAATAGGCCGCCGCCAGCGGCCAGGCGATCTCGCGCCGAAGGGCGAAGACCAGGGTCACCGCCGGGTTGAAGTGGGCCCCTGAGATCGGCCCCAGCATGGTGATCAGCACCACCAGCCCCGCGCCGGTAGCAAGGGTGTTGCCGAGGAGCGCGATGGCGTCGTTCCCGCCGGCCAGCCTCTGGCCCATGATGCCCGAGCCGACCACGATCATCAGCAGCAGGGCCGTGCCCAGGGCCTCCGCGGCCAGGCGGTGCGAAACGCCATAGGGCTCCAGCGGCGGTTCGAGGCTGGCGTCCCCAGCCGGCGTCCGCTCGCTCACGAAGGCTGCCCAGCCTCGGCGCGGCCGCCGATCTCGTCCAGCCGCTTCTTCAGCGCCAGGCGGTCGAGGGAGCTCAGGGGCAGGTTGCAGAACAGGCTGATGCGGTTGGACAGCATCCGGTAGGCGTCGGCGAAGGCGAGCGCGATCTCGGCCGGCGAGCCGGTGGCGGCGGCCGGGTCGGGCAGGCCCCAGTGCGCGGTGATCGGCTGGCCGGGCCACACCGGGCAGACCTCGGCCGCGGCGTCGTCGCAGACGGTGAAGACGAAGTCGAACTCGGGGGCGCCGGGCTTGGCGAACTCGTCCCAGGACTTCGAGCGCATGCCGTCGGTGACGTAGTTCAGGCTCTGCAGCAGGGCGATCGCCTGCGGATGGACCTCGCCCTTCGGGTGCGAGCCGGCCGACCAGGCGCGGAAACGCCCCCGCCCCTCACGGTTCAGGATCGCCTCGGCCAGGATCGAACGCGCCGAATTCCCGGTGCACAGGAACAGCACGTTCATCGGTTTCGTCTCGGTCACCCAAGGCCCCCCTTCACTCGCAGCAGGCGGCCGCCCGCGCCGCAATTCCGGCCAGCGGACCGCAGATGGCGCGGTCACCGGCGCAGCAGTCCTCCATCAGGAAGGCCAGCAGCTCGCTCATGGCCCCGTAGGCGGCGCTGTAGATGATCGAGCGGCCCTCGCGCCGCGACGTCACCAGCCCGGCGTGGCTCAGGATGTTGAGGTTGGCCGAGAGCGTGTTCGGCAGCGAGCCGGTGGCCCGGGCGATGTCGCCGGCGGCCATGCCGGCGGATCCTGCCCGGACCAGGTGGCGGAACACCTCCAGGCGGCCATTGTGGGCGAGCGCCGAGAGGCCGGCGACGGCGTTGTCGATTTCCATAGTTCGAGACTACGAGAAATGACGAACGCCGCCAAACGAACCTTTCATGACAGAGCCTCAGCAACAGGCCGGGGCCGCGGCCTCGGTCGCGGCCTGCGGGGCCGCGCCGCAGCAGGCCGGGGCTGCGGGCGCCTCGGCTGCAAGCTCCGGATCCTCGCCGTAGGTCGTGGCCTCGCCGAAGGTGAAGAACGTCTCCCAGCGCACCCCCGACGGGTCGGTGACCCAGCTCTTGTCGGACCTGGCGTAGCAGCACGACGTCGCCGTCTGGTCGAGGGTGTGGGCGCCCGCCGCCTTCAGCCGGCCGGAGAGTTCGGCCAGCTCCGCGCGGCTCTCGACCTGGACGCCGACGTGGTCGACCCCGACCGCCGCCCCGCGCGCCGAGATGGCGAAATTCACCCGCGGGTCCTCCAGCA
>DASZQQ010000588.1:0-15855 GCA_035549595.1 Caulobacteraceae bacterium | reverse complement strand
CAGGGCGGGCCGGGAGCGCGCGAGCCAGACGCCGCCCCCCGGCCAGGTCAGCCGGTTCGGCGCATGGGCCTGGCGCCCGGTCCAGGGGGCCAGCTTCAGGGCGCCCAGATCGCCGGCGCCCCACAGGGAGATTTCCAGCTTTCCGTCCTGCGAAATTCGCCCCTGCAGGCGCGGGGCCATGAACGGAAACTCGACCGGCCGGGGGGCCTCCAGGGCGCCGTCGGGACGGGGGACGAGGCGCGTCATGACCCGTTTGCCGCTGGCGCGGCGTCAGGCGGACTGACAAAACTCTGAGGCAACGACAACCGGAGACGCCGCCCCATGAACCAGGACTCGATCGCCGCCGCCATGAAGTGCCTCGACGACTTCATGACCGCGTTCAACGCCCGCGACATCGAGGCCTGGCAGAAGACCTTCAACTTCCCGAGCGTGCGGCTGGCGTCCAACACCCTGACCATCATCGACGAAAGCTATCACCAGCCGGAAATGTTCGATCGCGGCGCCCTGACCGAGTGGGACCATTCGGCCTGGGAGAAGCGCGAGGTGATCCACGCCGGCGACGACAAGGTGCACATCAACACGCGCTTCACCCGCTACCGCAAGGACGGCAGCGTGCTGGGCGGCTTCGATTCCATCTACGTCGTGACCAAGGAGAACGGCCACTGGGGCGTCAAGGCCCGCTCCAGCTTCGCGCCCTGACGTGGGGCAAGCTCCAGAACTCTTCCCCCGGCGGGGGAAGAGTTCTGGGGGGCTCCGGCGCCTACCGCAGCATTGCCGCGACGTTGCCGCCGTCGACGGGGATCACGGCGCCGGTGGTCTTGGTCATCAGGGCGGCGAAGACGAAGGCCTGGGCGACGTCGTCGGCCGTGACCTCGGCGCGCAGCAGGTTGCCGGCCATGTAGTCGCCCTCGCTGACCTGGCGTGAGGCCGCGCGCGAGGCGATCATGGCGTCCGTCAGGAGGCCCGAGCGGATGCGGTCCGGATTGAGGGCGTTGACGCGGATGCCGTCGGCGCCGTGCTCCAGCGCGTACTGGCGCACGAGGGCCAGCAGCGCGGCCTTGGAGGTCCCATAGGCGCCGAAGTCGGGCCCGGGGTTGATCGCCTGCTTGGAGACGTTGAAAAGCAGGGCGCCGCCCAGGCCCTGGGCGCGCATCACCTTCACCGCCGCCTGGGCGACCGCCTGGTGGCCGAAGAAGTTGAGCTCGAAGCTGGCTTTCAGCGCGGCGTCGTCCAGGTCGGCGATCATGCCGGTGGTCGCCGAGCCGGCGTTGGAGACGACGACGTCCACGCCGCCGAAGCGGGCGCACACCGCGTCGAAGGCCGCCGCCACGGCGCTGCGGTCGGTGACGTCGCAGGCGACCGCGAGCGCGCGCTTGCCGGCCCTGGCCGCGGCGGCGTCCAGGCGCTCGCCCGGCAGGTCTAGAAGGGCCACCTCGGCCCCCTGGGCCGCGAAGGCGCGGGCGGTGGCGAGGCCTATGGCGCCGGCCGCGCCGGTCACCACCACCACCTGGCGCTCTAGCGGCTTCTCGGCGGACTTGCCGAGCTTGGCCTGCTCCAGCGACCAGTATTCGAGATCGAAGGTGTCGGCCTCGCCGACAGGCTCGAAGCGGCCCACGCCCTCGGCCTTCAGCAGGGTCGCGGCCCAGGACTCGGCGACGTCGGCGGTGACGGCCGCGTCCGCCGCGCCTTTGCCGAAACCGACCAGCCCGAGGCCCGGGATCGCGGCCACGCGCGGCAGCGGGTCGAGCTGCACCTTGCCCCCGCCCGCGCCGGCGTTGCAGCGCGCGAAATAGGCCTCGTAGTCCGCCACGAAGGCGCTGACCGCGGCCTCGGCTCCCGCGCGCCAGGCCTTCAGGTCGCCGTCGGCCGGCGGCAGGACGACGGGCGCGCGCTTGGTGCGGATCACGTGGTCGGGCGTGGCGACCCCGCGGTCGGCCCAGTCGGCGAGGTCGGGGCTGTCCGTGACAGCGAGGACGTCCTCCCCCCGGCGCAGGTCGGCGATCCAGCGGCGGGGCCAGCGCCCGCCGGCGGCCTCGCCCAGGACGCCGCGAAGCTGCGGCAGGAGCTCCGCCGCCCCTAGCGTTCCCCGCGGTCGCGGCGGCGCCCGGCGCAGGGGGCGCGCGGCGACGTAGGACTCGGCCGCCGAGACGAGGTCGATCATGCGCTCGTAGCTCTCGCGCGCCGTGGCCCCGAACGAGAAGATGCCGTGCTTGAGCAGCACCAGGCCCTCGACCGCCGGATTGGCCTCGAACACCTCGGCCGCCAGCTTGGCGAGGGCGAAGCCGGGCATCACATAGGGCACGACGCCGACGCGTCCCTGCCAGACCTCGTGCGCCATCGCCTCGGCGTCCGGCTGGTCGGCGATGGCCAGGGCTTCGACCGCGTGGGTGTGGTCGATGAACTTCGCCGGCAGGAAGGCGTGCAGCAGGGTCTCGACCGAGGGGTTGGGCGCCGCCGGGTCCATCAGGTTCTGGCGCTGGGCGGCGACCATGTCCTCGTCCGACAGCCGGTCGAGGACCCGCAGTCGCTTCAGCGGCTGAAGCTTCACCGCCGGGTGGCCTGGCGGCTCGATGGTCCCGAGGTCCCAGCCGCTGCCCTTCACGCACAGCACCTCGACCTTGTCGCCCAGCAGGTCCGTGGCCGTGGTCTTGACCGAGGTGTTGCCGCCGCCGTGCAGCACCAGGGTCGGGTCCGAGCCCAGCAGACGGGCCGAATAGGTCCGCAGCGCCAGATCCTCGCCGACGCCTTGCGCGGCGTAGCGGGCCACGGCCCCGGCGGCGTCGGCGTCGTTCCAGCGGCTCTGCATGCGAAGTCCCTCTCTCCGGCGGCTGGCTCTATGCGCGGGGCCCGGGCTTGTCGAGGCAGAGAGGTCCTAACGCTTCGTTCAGCATGATGGCCGGATCATCGCGAATCGAACCCCCCGCACGAGGCCTGCCCGTGACCCGCCTGGCTCTGGTGATGATCGCCAAGGACGAGGGCCGCAACATCGGCCGCGCCCTGGTCAGCGCCCGGACGCACGTGGACCGCATCATCGTCCTCGACACCGGCTCGACCGACGCCACGCGCGACATCGCCCGCATGGCCGGCGCCGACGTCTACGACTTCGCCTGGCGCGACGACTTCGCCGCCGCGCGCAACGCCGCCCTCGACCACTCCGACGCCGCCTGGAACCTGATCCTCGACGCCGACGAGTGGATCGAGCGCGACGCCGGCGTGCTGGGGCCCGGCGTGCTGCCGCCCGAGGGCGGCGACTTCCTGGGCCAGGTCCAGGTCGCCAGCAGCCTCGGCGACGGCAAGGGGACGGCCAAGGCCTGGATCAGCCGGGTGCTTCCGCGCGGCGTCCGCTACGAGGGCCGCATCCACGAGCAGCCGGTCTCGGCGCTGCGCCAGGTGCGCCTGCCGCTCGTCATCGGCCACGACGGCTACCTGCCCGAGGCGCTGGAGCGAAAGGGCGCGCGCAACGAGGCGCTGCTGCTGGAAGAGGTCGAGACCCACCCGCAGGATCCGTACCTCTGGTTCCAGCTCGCCAAGGAGTACCAGGCGCGCGAGAAGGCGCCGCAGGCCGCCGTGTGCTTCGCCGAGGCGTTGCGGCTGACCCCGCCGGACGCGCCGTGGCGCCATGCCCTGGTCGTGCGGGCGATGACGGCGTTCAAGGCGGCCGAACGCTTCGACGACGCCCTGGCCCTGGCCGACGCCGAATTCCCGAACTGGCAGGATTCGCCCGACTACTTCTTCGCCCTCGGCGACCTCTACCTCGCCTGGGCCGGCCGCAATCCCGAACAGGCGATGAGCGAGCACCTGCCCCTGGCCGAGTTCGCCTGGAAGAAGTGCCTGGAGATCGGCGAGAGCGACCATCACGACGGCGCCGTCGCCGGCCGCGGCGGGCACATGGCGGCGCACAACCTGGCGGTGCTCTACGGGACCCTGGGCCTGAAGGACCTCGAGGCGCAGTTCGCCGGTCTCGCCGCCCGGCTGAAGGCGGCGGCTTGATCATCCGCAGGATGCGCTAAACTCCGCCTGTGAAGGGGGGAGAACCGACATGAGTCGCATCTGGATCGTCCTGGGCGCCCTGGCCGCGTGCGCCGGCGTGGCGGCCTGCGAGAAGCCCGAGCCGGACGTGGTCTGCCGTACGCCGCTGCTGAAGGCCACCCAGGCGCCGGGCACCTATGCGGCCGAGAAGGAGGCCGCTCTCATCTGCGTCAAGTCGGCCGCCTTCGCCCTGGCCAAGGCCGGCGGCCCCCTGGACCCCATCCCGGCCGCCGCGGTGGCGCAGTGCTCGGCCCAGGAGAAGGCGATCGGCCAGAGCGGCGGGACGCTCTACGACTGGCAGCGCCAGCAGCTCCACGAGAGCTTCCTGCACGCGGCCAAGATCACCGCCGCCCAGGCCCGCTCCATGGGCTGCGGCGCCGCGCCCGGCGCCGCCAGGGACACGGTCTGAGACGTCAGCGCGCCCGCGACGGCGCGCTCTCGCGCATCAGGACGCCGGCCAGCAGGCCGACCACCGAGGCGGCGGCCATGTACCAGGCCGGGGCCAGCGGGTCGCCGGTGGCGTGGATCAGGGCGGCGATGATCGGCTGGGTCGATCCGCCGAGCACCGCGACCGCGGTGGCGTAGACCGCGGCGACCGCGATCGAGCGCACGGCCTTGTGGGTCGACTCCGTGACCGCGGTCAGGGCGGCGGAGCTGGAGGCGCTGTTGAGGAACACCAGCACCGCGGTCGCGGTGAGCAGGGTGGCGGCGTCGCCGCGAGTCACCATCAGCTGGAAGGCCGGCACGGCGACGACGACGAAGACGAGCCTGGGCCAGATCAGCAGCCAGCGGCGGCCGAGCCGGTCCGACAGGGCGCCGCCGGCCATGGCGCCGGCGAAGTTCGCCGCCCCGACCACCACGCTGGCGGCCAGGGAGATGCTGGTCGGCAGCTTCAGCGTCGTGGCCGCATAGGTGGTCATGAAGTTGAACACATAGGTGGCGATGGTCGCCGCCCCGATCAGGCCGAGCGCCAGGGTGAGCAGGGCCCCGTGCCCCGCCAGCCCCTCGGCCGCCGGCTGCGAGGGGGCGGCATGGTCGGGCAGGGCCAGGGTCTCGACGAGGTTGCGCCGCAGCAGGTAGCCGACCGGCAGGATCACCGCGCCCAGGCCCAGCGCGAGGCGCCAGCCCCACGCCTCCAGGGCGCCGGCGCCGAGGCCGAGCGTCAGGACCATGCCGACCAGGGCCCCGGCGAAGGTCGCCAGACCCTGGCTGCCGATCTGCCAGCCGCCGTAGAGGCCGCGGCGCTCCGGCGGGGCGGCCTCGATCAGGAACGCGGTGGTGGGGCCGACCTCGCCGCCGAGGGCGAAGCCCTGGATCAGGCGGAAGCCGACGACCAGGATCGGCGCCAGAGGGCCGATGCTGGCGTAGCCCGGCGTCAGCACCAGGCCGACGAGGCCCACGCCCATGAGGGCGAAGCTGAGCGTCATCGCCGGGCGCCGGCCGACGCGGTCGCCAAGGCGCCCCAGCACGATCGCCCCCAGCGGGCGCGTCGCGAAGCCGACCCCGAAGGTCACCAGCGAGCCCATCAGCTTGAAGAACTCGGAATGGCCCGGAAAGAAGGCGCGCCCGATCTGCACCGCGAAGGTGGCGTAGGTGATGAAGTCGTAGAACTCCAGGGCGTTGCCGACCACCGCAGCCGCCACCTGGCGGCGGCCGACGGACGGCGCGGACGCCTCCGGCGCCATGGCGATCATGTCCCGATCCTCTTCCCCCTTTGGGGGAAGTGTCTGCAATGTGCGCGCAGCGCACGGCAGACGATGGGGGAAGTCGCCAGGGGCCTTTCAGCGTCCGTCGAGCCTGTCAGGACACTTCCCCCTTCGTCGCCCGCTCGCCCGGCTTCGCCGGGGCTCGCATTGGCGACACTTCCCCCAGAGGGGGAAGAGACGCCAGCGACGGCCCTTTCGCAAGCACTGCCTAGCCTTTCGCGGGCGCGGCGGTCCCCTGGTTGATCTGGGCGCGCACCACCGAGGCCGGGACGACCGGGATCTCGGCGTCGGTCAGGGGCTTCATCCAGTCCTTCCGCTTCAGCGCCGCCTCGATGTAGGGCGCCAACTCGGCGGCCTTCCTCGCCTCGCGCGCCTCGACGTCGGCCTTGAAGCCCGGCATCACCTCTGCGGCGAACAGCTCCAGCGACTCGCAGATGTGCTCATGTCGGTTGCGGCCGGCCTGCTGCAGGAAGATCACCTGGTCGACGCCGGCCTCCTGGAAGGCGGCGATGTGCTGGCGGATATCCTCGGGCGTGCCGATGCCGTTGGCGTTGCGCCCTGAGGCCTTGCGCGCGGCGATGATCTCGTCGTCGCTGGCTGCGCGGGACTTCTGGAAGTCCTCGAACAGGGTCGAGCGACCCGGCCGCACGTCGTGCGCGACGAGGGCGTTGATCGCGTAGCTGAAGAACTCGAAGCCCTCCTGGCCCCGGCGGATCGCCTCGTCGCGGTCCGGGTGCACCGAGAAGTTCGACACCATGGCGAGGTTGGCGTTCACGGTGTGGCCGATCGGCCGGCACTGATCGGACTTGATGATGTCGTAGTAGATACCGGCCCAGGTGCGCGCCTCCTCCGGGTCGAGGAAGGAGAAGGCGAGCGCCCCCACGCCGATCGAGGCGGCGACCTTGATCGTGTCGCGGTTGGTGCAGGCCATCCACATCGGCGGGTGCGGCTTCTGCACGGGCTTGGGCAGCACGTTTCGGCACGGGAACGAGAAGCTCTTGCCCTCGTAGCCGGGGTAGGGGTCCATCGCCATCATGTTGGCGATCTGCTCGCCGGCCTCGAGGGCCATGGCGCGCTTTTCCCTGGCCGGGATGTGGAAGCCGCCGAGCTCGAGGCGCGTCGCCCCCTCGCCGATGCCGAACTCGACGCGGCCGCGCGAGATGATGTCCAGCGTCGCCAGGCCTTCGGCGGTGCGGGCGGGGTGGTTGTAGTTGGCGATCACCTGGCGGATGCCGTGGCCGAGGCGGATGCGCTTGGTGAGCGCCGCGCAGGCCGACAGGAACACCTCCGGCGCCGAGGAGTGCGAATACTCCTCGAGGAAGTGGTGCTCGACCTCCCAGGCGTAGTCGTAGCCCAGGCGGTCGGCGAGCACGACCTGCTCCAGCGCCTCGTGGAACAGCCGCTCCTCGTCGCCGGGGTTCCAGGGCTTGGGGAGCTGGTGCTCGTAGAAGATGCCGAAACGCATGGCCCTTGTTCCTCCTTGCGGTCGTCCGCCGCTTTGGCGGAAGTAGACCCCCATGACGCAACGGGCGCCAAGCCCGAGGGGAGGCCCGCCGTGATCGAGTTCTTCTTCGACTGCTCCAGCCCGTGGACCTATCTGGCGTTCGAGAACATCCAGCCGCTGGCGGCCGAGTTCGGCGAGCAGGTCACGTGGCGGCCGATCCTGGTCGGGGGGATCTTCAACTCGATCAACCCCAGCGTCTACGAGGCCCGCCGCGCGCCGGTGCCGGCCAAGGCGCGCTATTCGGGCAAGGACCTGCAGGATTGGGCGCGGCTCGCGGGCCTGAAGATCAAGATGCCGCCGACCGTCTTTCCGGTGAACAGCGTCAAGGTCATGCGCGCCTGCATCGTCCTGGAGCCGCAGGGCAAGCTGGTCCCGTTCGCCCGCGCGGCGTTCCAGACCTATTGGGGCGAGGACAAGGACATCTCGCAGGATGACGTCATTCGCGAGATCTGCGCCAAGGCCGGGGTCGAGGCCGAGCCCCTGTTCGCCGCCATCGCCGAGCAGCCGGTCAAGGACCAGCTGAAGGCCAACACCGACGAGGTCATGCGCCGCGGCGGCTTCGGCTCGCCGACGATCTTCGTGAACGGCGACGACATGTACTTCGGCAACGACCGCCTGCCCCTGATCCGCTCGGCGCTGGAGCGGGCGAGGGCGGCCTGAGCCCCAACCGGGGACATGTTACGCCAGGAACGTGTCCCCTCCAGTGAGACTCCAGCGAGGGGACACGAACCAGCCTGCGGCTGGATCATGTCCCCGGACGTGGCTTGCCAAATCGATAAGTATGTACTTATCTATTCTTCATGACCCACGCCGAGCTGTTCCGGGCCCTGGCCGATCCCACCCGCCGCGCGGTGTTCGAGCGGCTGGCGGGGGGCGAGATGAGCGTGTCGGACCTGAAGCGCGGCTTTTCCGTCTCGCAGCCGGCGATCTCGCAGCATCTGGCGGCGCTGAAGGGCGCCGGCCTGGTGGCGGAACGGCGAGAGGGGCGCAACGCCTTCTATCGCGCCCGTCCCGAGGGCCTGACCCCGCTGACCGACTGGGTCGACCGCTACCGCGCCTTCTGGCCCGAACGCATCGCCGCCCTGAAGGACGTCCTCAAGGAGATCGATCGATGAAAGACGCCGATCCCGACCTCACCTTCGAGGCCGACCTCGACCATCCGCCGGAGACGGTGTGGCGGGCCTTGACCCAGCCGGACCTCCTGGCCGCCTGGCTGCCGGCCAACGACGACGCCGGCCCCGGCGAGGTGATCGCCGAGGACCCGCCGCATTCGATCTCCTACGCCTGGCGCGACGGCGCCGATGCGCGGGAGCAGGCGGTGACCTTCATCGTCGACGCGCGGCCTGGCGGCTCGCGCCTGACCATCATCCACGGCCTGGCCGACGCGGCCGGCCGGCCGACCATGTGCTGGGAGGGCTTCAAGTGCGCGGCATGAGCATGATCACCAACCTGGTGCCGATGGTCGTCGAGGAGTCGAGCCGCGGCGAGCGCGCCTTCGACATCTTCTCGCGGCTGCTGCGCGAACGGATCGTTTTCCTGAACGGGGAGGTCGAGGACGGCATGGCGGCGCTGATCTGCGCCCAGCTGCTGTTCCTCGAGGCGGAGAGCCCGAAGAAGGAAATCTCCATGTACATCAACTCGCCGGGCGGGGTGGTGACGGCCGGCATGGCGATCTACGACACCATGCAGTACATCCGCAGCCCGGTCGCGACCACCTGCATGGGCTTCGCCGCCTCGATGGGCTCGTTCCTGCTGATGGCGGGCGAACCGGGCCGGCGCGTCGCCCTGCCGAACGCCCGCATCATGGTGCACCAGCCGTCGGGCGGCTTCCAGGGCAAGGCCTCGGACATCGAGCGCCACGCCGAGGAGGCGATCCGCACCAAGCGGCGCATCAACGAGCTCTACGCCAGGCACTGCGGCCACACCTACGAGGAGGTCGACAAGGTGCTCGACCGCGACCATTTCATGAGCGCCGAGGAGGCCAAGGCCTGGGGTCTCGTCGACGAGGTTTGGGACAGCCGCGAGGCCGCCTGAGACCGGTGGTCTCCTCGTCCGGGGCGGTTCGGCCCCGCGGGCTGCTCTAGCGGCAGGCCGATGGCCGATTGTTTCGTCCCGGGTGGCGGTCTTCCAGGCCTTGCGCCGACGCCGGAGTTGGGTCACGTGATGCGGCCCCATCAACCGACACAGCGTAAGGTAGAGCTTGCTGCTTCTCGAACGGATCTACACGCATGCCGTCGGCCGGCCGATGAAGCCGGCCGTGGTCTTCAATCATCAACCGATCGGTTTCCTGCAGTTCTACAGGCAGATACTGGACCTGCGCGCGTTCTTCGCCGCCCAGGGCGTCACGGGCGGGGCCGTGGCGGTGATGCACGTCGCCAACCTCTGGCACAGCTGGGTGATGAACCTGGCGTTGCGTAGCCTGGGCGCGACGACGCTGTCGCTCGAGAACCTCGACGAGGTCCAGGCGCTCGACGGCCTCGACATCGGCTGGATCGTCACCTCGGAGGCCGAGGGCGAGCGTGGCCGGCTGCCGGTCGAGGCGCCGCAGGTGCGCGTGCCGCTCGAGGCGCTGACGAGCGCCGGCGCCGAAGGCGAAGCCCCGCCGCTGCCGGAAGACATCGCGGACGGCGGCCACATCCTGCTCACCTCGGCGACGACCGGCCGCTACAAGCGCATCTGGCTCGACCCGGAACGGGAGGAGCGCGGCTGGCTGCCGTACCTGCAGGCGTACGAGCACACGCCCGAGCTCTTCCCGCCGCCGGGCGACCACCTGACCAACCTGCTCAGCTTCGGCCTCTGGACCGGCACGGGCTACACCTCGCCGCCGCTCGCCTGGCTGGTGGGCCACGCGGTCCTGATCGAGCAGCGCGGCCAGCCGTGGCGCGCGTTCGACTACGACGGGATCACCCACACCATGGCGACGCCGGCGTTCCTGCGGCAGATCGTCAATGCGCCGGAGGGGGCGCTGAAGCGCCAGCCCGAGATGCAGCTGATCGTCGCCGGCGGCGGGCTCTCCGCGCGGCTCGCGCAGCGGACCCGCGAGCGGCTGACGGACAAGATCTACACCATGCTCGCCGCCACCGAGGCCGGGGCCTGGGCGTTCACGCCGATCGAATCCGACGACGATCTTCGGCTCTACCGCATCCAGCCGACACGGACGCTGGAGGTGGTGGACGAGGACGGCCGTATCGTGGCCGACGGCGAGCTCGGGCAGCTGCGCGTGCGCATCGACGATGGTCCGCAGGGCTACTACCGCGACGAGGAGTCGACCTCGCGCTTCTTCCGCGACGGCTGGTTCTACCCGGGCGACCTCGCCATCCGGCACGCCGACGGACGCATCTCCCTGCACGGCCGCGTCACCGACGTGATCAGCATCCTGGGCGAGAAGCGGCCGGCCGAGCCGTTCGAGCGCGGCCTGATCGAGCGGCTCGACGTCGAGGACGCCTGCGTCTTCAGCATGGCCGGGCCGAACGGCGAGGAGCTGCACGTCGCGCTGCAGTCGCCGGAACCGATCCCGGAGGAGCGCCTGACGCCCGCGTTGCAGGCGGTGCTCTGGGGTTTCCCGCGCGCACACGTGCACTTCGTCGAGGCCCTGCCGCGCAACCACATGGGCAAGGTGCAGCGGCTGAGGCTCAAGCAGATGCTGATGGCGCGCGAAAGGGGCGCGACCGCAACGCCTCTTCCGGCGGCGCCGGGCGGCGCGGCGACCTAAAGCGCCTCCCGCCAAAGTGGGAACCGGTTTGGCGATCAGGAGGCGCTCAAACCCAAGAATCGAGCCTTCTTGTCCCGGTCAGGTCGATCTGACCTGACCGGGGAAGGCTCCAGGCGCGAGGACGCCGCAGCGCAGTCCGACCAGGAGGCTCAGGCCGCGAACGCGCGTAGGAACAGGTCCACGGACTCGGCCGCCTGCGCCTTGCGGGCGGCGGCGTCCATCGGCGGCATCACGCCCCAGAGGGTGCGGTGCTGGACGTCGGAGAGCACCAGGTCCTTGAACCGGCGCGCCGCGTTGCGCGCGTCGCAGTCGCGCAGGACGCCGGCGTCGATCATGCGCTGCATGTAGACCGTCAGCCGGTCCTCGCCGGTCTTGGGTCCGGTCTCGTAGAAGATGCGGCCCAGTTCGGGGAAGCGCTCCGCCTCGGCGACCACCACCCGGTGCACCGACAGCACCGGACTTTCCAGGATGAACTCGAGGAACGCCTCGGCCAGGCTCTCGAGGGCCGGCCGCGCGCCGTCGTCGAACGGCGGCAGGTGGTCGAACAGGGCGTCCGCCTGCAGCTTGCAGGTGTCGACCATGAAGGCCGCGAACAGATCCTCCTTCGAGCGGAAGTAGTTGTAGAGCGTGCCCTTCGAGCCGCCCAGCCGTGCGGCGATGTTGGACATCGAGGCGGCGGCGTAGCCCTCCTTGAGGAACACTTCGCGGGCGACGTCGAGGATGGCGCGGCGGCGCGCTTCGCTCCTGACAGATTCCGGACTGGTGTCGTCCAAGGTCGCTCCCTATCTCTCTGACCGTACCGTACGGTTGTGGCTTGACGCCATGTCCGGCCGGGTTCAATAGAAATTATGACCGTACGGTACGGTCATTTCAAGTCTCGGTCCCGCTGTCGCGCTGCGGCAGGTTGTCGTTTCAGGGCGTGCGCCATGTCCCCTCGCATCTCTGCCGCGGAGCCTCGCCTTCCGCGCATCACGGTCAAGCTTCTCGTGATCGCGGCTTCCGCCATGGCCCTCACGGCCTGTGCCACCGTGCCCGACGCCGGCCCGCGCCCCCAGGCCAAGGCGCCGGCCGCCTACGCCGCCCAGGCCAGCTTCCAGGCGCCGCAGAGCGCCTGGCCCACCGACCGCTGGTGGGAGGCCTATGGCGATGCGCAGCTGGACGCGCTGATCGACGAGGCCCTCAAGGGCTCGCCGACGCTGGCCGAGGCCCAGGCGCGGCTCAGGACCGCCCAGGCCCAGGCCCAGCAGGCGAGGGCGGCCGAGCTGCCGACGCTGCGCTTCAACGGCCAGGTCTCGGAGACCGAGCAGAGCAAGAACATGGGCTATCCGCCCTTCATCCAGGACCTGCTGCCGACCGGCTTCAAGGACACCGGCCGCGTCACCCTGGACGCCGCCTACGACCTCGATCTCTTCGGCCGCAATCGCGCCGCCCTGGCCGCGGCCGTGTCCCAGACCGAGGCGGTGCGCGCCGACGCCGCCCAGGCGCGCCTAACGCTGTCGTCGGCCGTCGCCCAGGCCTATGCCGACCTCGTGCGGCTCTACGCCGAGCGCGGGGCGGCCGCCCAGTCGCTCAAGAACCGCGAGGAGACGCGCGACCTCGAGGTCCAGCGCGTCGCCAACGGCCTCGACACCCAGGCCGAGCTCAAGCAGGCCGAGGCGGCGACGCCGACGGCCCAGGCCGATCTCGAGGCGATCGACGAACAGATCCTGATCGCCCGCCACCGCATCGCCGCCCTGCTGGGCGAGGGGCCGGACCGGGGCCTGGCCATCCGGCCGCCGGCCGCGCCGGCGATGCAGGCGTTCGGCCTGCCGGCCAACCTGACCGCGGACCTGATCGGCCGGCGTCCGGACCTCGTCGCGGCCCGGCTGCGGGCCGAGGCGGCGGCGAAGAAGATCGACGCGGCCAGGGCCGACTTCTACCCCAACGTCACCATCAACGCCTTCATCGGCCAGCAGTCGCTGGGACTGGGCACGCTGCTGAACGCGGGCTCGCAGATCGGCCAGATCGGCCCGGCGGTGACCTTGCCGATCTTCGACGGCGGGCGCCTGCGCGGCGCCTACCGCGAGGCGCGGGCGGACTACGACGCGGCGGTGGCCGCCTACGACCAGACCCTGACCCAGGCGCTGCAGGACGTCGCCGACGCCGCGGCCAGCGTGCAGTCGGCCCAGCGTCAGCTCGCCGAGCGCAAGGCCGCGCTGGACGCCGGAGAGGCGGCCTATCAGGTGGCGCTGCTGCGCTACCGCGGCGGTCTTTCCACCTACGTCGACGTGCTGACCGCCCAGAACGCCGTCATCGGCCAGCGCCGCGCCTTCGCCGACGCGCAGAGCCGCGCCTTCCTGCTCGACATCGCCCTCGTCCGCGCCCTCGGGGGCGGATTCCGCTCGGCGTGAGCTCCGGAGAGTTCCAGTGCAAGCCTCGCTTCTGAAAGGTCCGAAGATGGACGCCCGCAACGAGACCGCCGCGCCGCAGGCCGCCATCACCCACGATGACCGCCCGACCCCCGGCCGTCGGCCGAGCCGCCGGCGCCAGCTGTTCACCCTGCTGGCCGTGGCCGTGATCGCCGCGGGCGTGCTGTTCGGCGCCTGGTGGATCCTGGTCGGCTCGCACCATCAGACCACCGACGACGCCTACGTCCAGGCCGACGTCGCCGACGTCACGCCGCTGGTCAGCGGCCCGATCGTCCAGGCCCCGGCGTCCGACACCAAGGTGGTGAAGAAGGGCGATGTCCTGGTGGTGCTGGACCCGGCCGACTATCGGCTCGCCGTCGCCCAGGCCGAGGCCGCCCTCGGCCAGGCCGAGCGCAAGGTGCAGGGCTACTTCGCCAACACCGCCGCGGCCTCGGCCAACACCGCCGCGCGCGCCGCCGACATCGCCCACGCCCGCGCCCAGGCCGCGAGCGCCGCCGCCGACTTCCGCCGCGCCGAGACCGACCTCGCCCGGCGCAAGGCCCTGGCCCCGGCCGGCGCCGTCTCCGGCGACGAGCTGACCGCCGCCCAGAACCGCTACGACCAGGCCAAGGCCGCCCTCGCCGCGGCCCAGTCGGGTGTCGCCCAGGCCGAAGCCAACCGCCTGGCCGCCGTGGGCCAGGAGAAGGCGGCCGGGGTGCTGGTCGCCGGCGCCGGCGTCGCCGACAATCCGGAAGTGGCCGCCGCCACGGCCCGGCTCGACCAGGCCCGGCTCGACCTCGACCGCACGGTGATCCGCGCGCCCATCGACGGCGTCGTCGCGCGCAACACCACCGAGGTGGGCCAGCGCGTCCAGGCCGGCGCCACCCTGATGACGATCGTGCCGATCCAGACCGCCTACGTGAACGCCAACTTCAAGGAGGTGCAGCTCAAGCACGTGCGCATCGGCCAGCCGGTGGTCCTGACCAGCGACCTCTACGGCGACGGCGTGAAGTTCCACGGCGGGGTGATCGGCATCGCCGGCGGCACGGGGTCGGCCTTCGCCGTGATCCCGGCCCAGAACGCCACCGGCAACTGGATCAAGGTGGTGCAGCGCCTGCCGGTGAAGATCGCGCTCGATCCCGCCGAGCTCGCTCGCCACCCCTTGCGCGTCGGCCTCTCGATGAAGGCCGACATCGACACCAGCAAGTGAGGTCGCGTCCATGACCGCTCAGGCCATTGCGGCCGGGCCCGCCGTCCGGGCGGAGCCCGAGCCCCTCAAGGGCTCCGCCCTGATCCTCGCCGGCTTCCTGCTGGCCGTCGGCAACTTCATGGTCGTGCTGGACATGACCATCGCCAACGTCTCGGTTCCGAACGTCGCCGGGGGCCTGGCCGTGTCGCCCAGCCAGGGCACCTGGGTGATCACCTCCTATTCGGTGGCCGAGGCCATCGTCGTGCCGCTGACCGGCTGGCTCGCCCAGCGCTTCGGCGCCGTGCGGGTGTTCGTGCTCGGCATCCTCGGCTTCGGCGTCTGCTCGGCCCTGTGCGGCATCGCCCCGTCGCTGGGCGCCCTGGTCACGTTCCGGATCATGCAGGGGATCTGCGGCGGACCGATCATGCCGATGTCGCAGACCCTGATGATGCGCATCTTCCCGCCCAACCAGCGGGCCCAGGCCATGGGCCTGTGGTCGATGACCACCGTCGTGGCCCCGGTCGCCGGCCCGATCCTGGGCGGGACCCTGTGCGACACCATCGGCTGGCCGTGGATCTTCTACATCAACGTGCCGGTCGCGGCCCTGTGCGGCTTCTTCGCCTGGCGCCAGCTGCGCGGCCACGAGACGCCGACGATGAAGCTGCCGGTGGACCTCGTCGGCTTGGCGCTGCTGATCGCCTTCGTCGGCTCGATGCAGGTCATGCTCGACCGCGGCAAGGAGCTGGAGTGGTTCTCCTCGCCGTTCATCGTCGGCCTGGCGGTGGTCGCCGTGGTCGGCTTCGTCGCCTTCCTGATCTGGGAGCTGACCGACCCGCACCCGATCGTGAACCTGCGCGTCTTCCGCCACCGCGGTTTCACCGGGTCGGTGATCACCATCAGCCTGACGTTCGGGGCCTTCTTCTCGTCGATCGTGCTGGTGCCGCTGTGGCTGCAGACCAACATGGGCTACACGGCCACCTGGACCGGCTACGCCACGGCTCTCGGCGGCGTCCTGGCGGTGGTGATGAGCCCGATCGTGCCGCGCCTGATCGGCAAGTTCGACAGCCGCGCCCTGGTCAGCTTCGGCGTCCTGTACCTGGCCGTGATCGCGGTCATCCGCGCCGGCTTCGCCAGCAACGCCAGCTTCTGGACCGTGGCCTGGACGTTTCTCGCCCAGGGCTTCGCCATGCCGTTCTTCTTCATCCCCACCACCCAGCTGTCGCTGAGCGCGGTGCTGCCCGAGGAGACGGCCGCGGCGGCGGGCCTGCAGAACTTCCTGCGCACCACGGCCGCGGCGTTCGGCACCTCGCTGATCACCACCGGCTGGG
>DASZQQ010000587.1:0-4827 GCA_035549595.1 Caulobacteraceae bacterium | reverse complement strand
CAGCGGCCTCGTCGCCCTGATGCGCGAGCGGCGGGCCGGCGCGCCGAGGCTGGTGGAGGCCGGCGGCGGCGAGATCGACGCCTGCGCGTCCCTGGGGGCCGCCCGCTGCGCCGCTGCGGTCCGCGCCACAGGCGCCCGCTGACGCCCGCGCGCAGACGGATCCCCCAGGGCGAAAGGCCGGGCAACGCCGACAATAACGCGGTCGATGGCGGCAACGTCGACCCAGGCGCCGTCGGTGGTGTTCTCGGCTCCGCTTCAACGGGCCGCTTCTGAGTGCTCTGGCCTTCCCTTGGGGCGGGTCTTCTAGCGTCGCCGGAAAACATCCCGGAGGGGCCGTTCATGTCCGGCAAGGACCGTTACCCGCTGCTGTTCTCGCCGCTCGACCTTGGCGTCGCGCGGCTGAAGAACCGCGTGATCATGGGCTCGATGCACACCGGGCTCGAGGACGTCCCCGGCGGCTTCGAGCGCCAGGCGGCGTTCTTCGCCGAGCGCGCCCGCGGCGGCGTCGGCATGATCATCACCGGCGGCATCCCGCCGAACGAGGAGGCCGGCGCCGGCGAGGCGGCCCTCGACACGCCCGAGGCGGCGGCCAGGCACCGGATCGTCACCGAGGCCGTGCACGCAGCCGACCCGGACGTGAAGATCTGCATGCAGATCCTGCACACCGGACCCCTGGCCGGCACGCCCAAGTGCGTCGCCCCCTCGCCAATCCGCTCGCGCATCGGCCGCTATGTCCCCAACGAGCTCGACGAAGCCGGCATCGAGAAGCAGCTGTCGGACTTCGCCCGCTGTGCGGCCCTGGCCAAGGAGGCGGGCTACGACGGCGTCGAGGTGATCGGCTCGGCCGGCTACCTGCTGTCGACCTTCCTGGTGGAGAAGACCAACCAGCGCACAGACCGCTGGGGCGGGCCGTTCGAGAACCGCATGCGCTTCCCCGTCGAGGTGATCCGCCGCGTGCGCGAGGCGGTCGGCCCCGACTTCATCGTCATCTTCCGCATCGCCGCCATGGACATGCTCGAGGGCGGCATGGCCTGGGACGAGGTCGTGACCCTGGCCAAGGCCGTCGAGGCGGCCGGCGCCAGCATCATCTCGACCCACTTCTGCTGGCACGAGGCGCAGGTGCCGACCATCGCCACCATGGTGCCGCGCGCGGCCTTCACCCAGGTGACGGGACGCCTGCGCAAGCTGCTGAACGTGCCGATGATCACCTCCAACCGCATCAACATGCCGGCCGTGGCCGAGGAGGTGCTGGAGCGCGGCGACGCCGACCTCGTCTCCATGGCCCGGCCGATGCTCGCCGACCCCGACCTGGTGAAGAAGGCCGAGGAGGGGCGCGAGGATGAGATCAACACCTGCATCGCCTGCAACCAGGCGTGCCTCGACCACACCTTCACCGGCAAGATGGTCAGCTGCCTGGTCAATCCGCGCGCGTGCCACGAGACCGAGCTGGTCTACCGCCACGTCGAGCGGCCGAAGCGCCTGGCGGTGGTCGGCGCCGGGCCGGCCGGCCTCGCCTACGCCACCGTCGCCGCCCAGCGGGGCCACAAGGTGACCCTGATCGAGTCCGCCGCCGAGATCGGCGGCCAGTTCAACCTCGCCCGCCGCATTCCGGGCAAGGAGGAGTTCGACGAGACCCTGCGCTACTACCGGCGCATGATCGAGGTGCTGGGGATCGAGCTGCGGCTCGGCGTCCGCGCCGACGCCGCCAGCCTCGCCGCCGAGGGCTTCGACGAGGTGCTGGTCGCCACCGGCATCGAGCCGCGCGTCCCCGACCTGCCCGGCATCGATCACCCGAAGGTGGTCGGCTACATCGACGCCATCCTCGGCCGCAAGCCGATCGGCCGGAAGGTGGCGATCATGGGCGCCGGCGGCATCGGCTTCGACGTCGCCGAGCTGATCACCCACGCCGGGACCTCGGCCGCCCTCGACGTCGGCGTGTTCGCCGCCGAGTGGGGCATCGACTTCGAGCACCATCCGCGCGGCGGCGTCACCGGCGTCACGCCGCACGTGGCCACCTCGGGCCGCGAGGTCACCCTGCTGCAGCGCAAGTCCGACGCGGTGGGCAAGAGCCTCGGCCGCACCACCGGCTGGACGCATCGCCTGACCCTGCTGCGGCGGGGTGTGAAGATGGTCGGGTCCGTGGAGTACCTGAAGATCGACGACGAGGGCCTGCACGCCAAAGTCGACGGCGAGCCGCGCCTCTTCGACGTCGACACGGTGATCGTCTGCGCCGGCCAGCTGCCGCTGCGCTCGCTCTACGACGACCTCGTCGCCCGCGGCGTCAAGGCGAGCCTCGCCGGCGGCGCCTTCGAGGCGGCCGAGCTCGACGCCAAGCGCGCCATCGACCAGGCCAGCCGCCTGGCGGCGGTCGCCTAGAGCCTTCCCCGGTCAGGTCGAATCGACCTGACCGGGACAAGAAGCTCGATTCTTTGGGTTTGAGCGCCTCCTGATCGCCAAACCGGTTCCCACTTTGTCGGGAGGCGCTCCAGGACGCCGGCGTCGGCCGCCGGGTATCTCCCGGCTGGTGAATCGTCCGTATGCGCAATATCCATGGCGGCAGGGCCTCCATGGGCTCGCCAGCCGCGGGGGACGGGACGGCCGATGATGAAGTGGTTCCAGGCGCTGATGCCGCGCGAGGAACGGTTCTTCGAGCTGTTCAACCGGCATGCGGCCACCATCGTCGCCGGCGCCGAGGCGCTGTCGGCCCTGCTGCACGGGACCGCCCCGATCGACGACGCCCGCGATCGCATCGCCGAGGAGGAGACCAAGGCCGACGGCGTGACCCGCGAGGTGATGCTGGCCGTGCGCCGGACGTTCATCACCCCGTTCGACCGCGGCGACATCCAGGACCTGATCAGCCTGATGGACGACGCCATCGACCAGATGCAGAAGTCGGCCAAGGCGATCGTGCAGTTCGAGGTCGAGCGGTTCGAGGCGCCGATGCTGCAGCTGGGCGAGACGATCGTGAAGGCCTCGCACCTGACCGCCGAGGCGGTGGCCCTGCTGCCGGCCATGCACCGCAACGCGGCTCGCCTGAACGCGCTCGCCGAGGAAATCACGCGCATCGAGGAGCGGTCCGACGAGCTCTACGACCAGGGGATCAAGGCCCTGTTCCTGGCCTGCCGGGCCGGCGATCCGATGGGCTACATCGTCGGGGCCGAGGTCTACGACCACCTTGAGAAGGTGGTCGACCGGCTGCAGGACGTGGCCAACCGCATCAGCGGCATCCTGATCGAGCACCTGTAGCGGGTTGAGGAAAAGTGGATACCGGTTTTCCGCCCGCAACCCGCTCCATTCTTAGATAGAAGGGCGCGACCTTGGCCCTGGCCGGCTCCGACACCGTTCTCGTCGTCCTCGTCGTCGTCGCCCTGACGTTCGACCTGCTGAACGGCCTGCACGACGCGGCCAACTCCATCGCCACGGTGGTCTCGACGCGCGTGCTGCCGCCCCGCTACGCGGTGATGTGGGCGGCGTTCTTCAACTTCGTCGCCTTCCTGGTGTTCGGGCTGCACGTGGCCAACACCGTGGGCTCGGGCATCGTCGACGTGCACATCGTCGACGACCGGCTGATCTTCGGCGCCCTTTTCGGCGCGATCGTCTGGAACCTGGTCACCTGGTTGGCCGGCCTGCCCTCCAGCAGCTCCCACGCCCTGGTCGGCGGCCTTTTGGGGGCGGGCATCGCCAAGGTGGGACTGAAGGCCATCGTCTGGGGCGGTGTGTCCAAGACCGTCATCGCCATCGTGATGTCGCCGGCGGTCGGCTTCGCCCTCGCCCTGGCCCTGGTGCTGGCCGTCTCCTGGATCTTCGTGCGCATGACGCCGGGCGGGGTCGACCGGACCTTCCGCGGCCTGCAGTTCGTGTCCGCCTCGCTCTATTCCCTCGGCCACGGCGGCAACGACGCCCAGAAGACCATGGGCGTGATCGCGGTGCTGCTGTTCGCCCACGGCCGCCTGGGCGGGCAGTTCCACGTGCCGATGTGGGTGGTGCTGTCGTGCCAGGCGGCGATGGCGCTGGGCACGCTGCTCGGCGGCTGGCGCATCGTCCACACCATGGGCTCGAAGATCACGCGCCTGACGCCGATGCAGGGCTTCTGCGCCGAGACCGGCGGGGCGATCACCCTGTTCATGGCCACCTACCTGGGCGTCCCGGTCTCCACCACCCACACCATCACCGGCGCCATCGTCGGCGTCGGAGCCGCGCGCCGGGCCTCGGCCGTGCGCTGGGGCGTCGCCGGCAACATCGTCGTCGCCTGGATCATCACCATGCCGGCGGCCGGCCTGATCGCGGCCGCGACCTACTGGGCGGCCGGACTCGTCGCCTGAAGGGTCCGTCCGCCATGCCCGTTCTAGGCAAAGTTGTCAGTCCGCAGCCAATAGTTCCCCGCGCAATTGCACGTTAACGCTGCCGAAAGCCGGGCAGGGCGTCGCTCGGGCGAATGCCTCGTTCTTCGGCCCGGAAACTGATTCAGGCGACGCCCGCGCTCGCCATCGCCGCCGTCTCCTCGGCCGCGGTGCTGACGCTCGGCGGCCGTCCGCTCGACCCGGTCACCGCCGCCGGCGTCTTTCCGCCCTGGTGGAGCGGCGGCCGCGCGCTGGCGGCCGCGGGCTCGGCCGGCGACGTCCTCGGCGTCGGCGCCCTTCCCTTCATCGTCGTCGTGCGCGCGCCGCATGCCGACGCCCGGCTGCGCGCGGCCGGAGCCCTGTTCTCGATCGACGCCCGCGGCGCGGGCGCCTGCAGCAAACGGACATCCAGCGATGTTTGACAGCCTCTCCGACCAGTGGCGCTTCGGCGACCGGATCCTTCTCCTGCTGCTGTGGCTGCTCGCCC
>DASZQQ010000586.1:0-15322 GCA_035549595.1 Caulobacteraceae bacterium | reverse complement strand
AACGTCGGCGCCCTGGCCATCATGATGCCGGTGGCCCAGCAGCTCGCCCGCCGCACCGGCACGGCGCCGTCGCGCCTGCTGATGCCGATGTCGTTCGCCTCGCTGCTCGGCGGCCTCGTCACCCTGGTCGGCACCTCGCCCAACATCATCGTCTCGGAGGTGCGCGCCGAGACCCTGGGCAAGCCCTTCGCCATGTACGACTTCGCCCCGGTCGGGCTGTCGCTGACGCTGCTCGGCCTGGCGTTCCTGGCCCTCGCCTACCGCGTCCTGCCGACCGCCCGCACGGCCAAGGGGGACCTCACCGAGGCGCTGCAGGCCAACGCCTTCACCACCGAGGCGCACGCGCCGGAGGGCTGGAGCCACGGACCGCGCCGCGTCGCCCAGATCCACGCCGCCGCCGGCGGCGAGGCCCAGGTCGTGGCGCTCGAGCGCGACGGCAAGCGGCGCAAGAACCCGCACCCCAACACCCTGGTCAAGGCCGGCGACGTCGTCCTGCTGGAGGGCGAGGCGGCGGTGCTGCACAAGCTGATCGCCGACTGCAAGCTGGAGCCGCACCGGGCCGACCAGCCGCTGGAGCGCCGCTCGGCCAGCGAGGAGGTGCGCTCGATCGAGGCCGTCGTCGGCGGGACCTCCAGCCTGGTCGGCGCCAGCGCCGAGCGCCTGGACCTGCAGACCCGGTTCAACATCAAGCTGCTGGCCGTTGCGCGGCCCGGGCGGCGGGTGATCGAACGGCCCGGCCGCACCGCGATCCGCGCCGGCGACGTGCTGCTGCTGCGCGGCGCGGAGAGTGACCTGCCCAAGGCCCTGACCGAGCTCGGCGCCATGCCCCTGGCCGAGCGCAAGGTCGAGCTCGGCGCGCGCCGGCCGACCTGGCTGCCGGCGGCGATCCTGGCGGCGGTGATGGTGCTGGTGGCGCTGAAGCTGCTGCCGATCGCGATCGCCTTCACCCTGGCGGCCCTCCTGATGGTGCTGCTGCGCACGATCCCGATGCGCGAGGCCTACGGCGCCCTCGACGGCCCGGTGCTGGTGCTGATCGCCGCCCTGATCCCGGTCAGCGAGGCTCTGCAGCGCACGGGCGGGGTCACCCTGTTGTCCAACCTGTTCTCGGAGGCCTTCCAGGCCGTGCCGCCGATGGGGGTCCTGGCCCTCCTGATGACGACCGCGATGCTGGCCGCGCCGTTCCTGCACAACGCGCCCACCGTGCTGGTCCTGGGGCCGGTGGCGGTCGGCGTCGCCCGCCACCTCGGCGTCTCGCCCGACCCACTGCTGATGGGCGTCGCCGTCGGCGCCGGCTGCGATTTCCTGACCCCGGTCGGCCACCAGTGCAACACCCTGGTGCTCGGCCCCGGCGGCTACAAGTTCCGCGACTACGCGCGCCTCGGCGCGCCGCTGTCGGTCATGGTGATCGCCGCCGGCACGCTGCTGATCGCCTTCTTCTGGCCGCTCGGACGCTAGAGAAGGCTGGGCCTCAGTCGCGGTAGATCATGCCCCAGGTCTTCACCTGGCCGCGGCTGGCGTTGCCGTACTCCTGCCGGCGCGCCTCGGCGATCGACGAGCCCCAGACGTTGACCGACAGCCCGCCCTCGCCGGCGTTGTAGCGGAACGGGTGGCCGGTGCTGAAGCGCTGGATGTGGACGTTGGCGTCCCACGGGTCGCACACCGTGGCGTAGTGGTTGCCGAAGACGTCCCTGATGGTGTCGACCACCACCCAGTGGGCGCCGCCCTGGTCCCAGTCGACGCCCAGGATCACCGGCTCCACGTCGACCGTGGGCCCGATGGTCGAGGTCCCCACCTTGTCGATCAGGGTCTGGGGCACGTCGTTGGGCGGCGTCGTGTGCCAGTGCCACGTCCCGGAGGTGAAGCCGTTGAGGATCGTGGCCAGGCGGTCGCCGTAGGTGCCGACCTGCTCGGGCTGGTAGGCCGCCCCGCCGCTCGCGCCCTCGTAGGCGCGGTAGATGTCCTGCTCGACGGTGACCGCGGTGCGGCCGGGCGTCAGCTTGTTGAGCTTGAACACGCACATCATCAGGCTGGCGATGCCGCACGACATGCCCGCCTCCTGTCCGTAGACCAGGTGCATGTCGCCGAAGCGCGTGAAACGCGTGAACCAGGCCATGGCCGTCCTCCCTGCCGGTCGCGAAGCCACCCCCGGCGGCACTCTAGCGGCGAGGCTGGACTGCGGCCAAGATACCGGCGTTACGTCACGCGGATGTGCGATCGGCGGCCAGGCCTTCAGCCGCCGCGGCGGCCCTCGAGGCGGACGGCGTCGGCCTCCATCTCCTCGGCCCCGCGCAGCAGCATTTCGGCGTGGGCGAGCTTGTTCTCGCGGTCGGGACCCGGACGCATGGACAGGGCCTGGTCGTTCAGGGCGCGGCCGCGTTCGGCGATCATCGCCGCCTTGGCCCGGATCTCGTCGGCGCGGGACGCTTGAGGCTTGGCGCCCTCTCCGGCGCCGTTCACGCGTCGATGGTCGCCCGGCTCCACGTCTGCGCTCGGATTGTCCATTGAGGCCCCCGACGAACGGCGTACACGGGGCGGCGATGGCTTGTCGACCCCTTTCTCCGGCCCCGCGCGCGCCATGACTTACGCGGCCGCGAGGCTGGTCGTGCGCGGACGCGTCCAGCGCGTGGGGTTCCGCTGGTGGACCGTCCGCACGGCCCGCGGCCTTGGCCTCACGGGCTGGGTGCGCAACCGCGCGGACGGGTCGGTGGAGATCCTTGCGGCCGGCGGGGCGAGGGCGTTGGCGGCGCTGGAGGCGGCTTGCCGCGATGGCCCGTCCGCCGCCGTCGTCATGACGGTGGAACGCCACCCCGCCGAAGACGACGGCTCGGCGAGTTTCGACGAGCGGCCGACGCTCTGATCAGGCCTTCGCGGGCCGGCTGAGGCGGAAGGCCTGGTAGGCCTCCTGGAACACGGGCAGGGCCTCGCAGGCGGCGCGGTGGGCCTGCAGCGCGGGCCAGGGCGAGAGGTCTATCTCCTCGGCCAGGGCCTCGGCCAGGAACGTCAGCACCGCGCCCACGGTCACGTCCGCATGGCTCAGATCGTCGTCCAGCAGCCACCGGCTGGTGCGCCCGGCGCGCTCGCGCTCGAGCATCGCCAGGGCGCCGGACACCTGGGCGTGGCAGCGCTCGACCCACATCGGCAGGGCCGTCTCGCGGAAGCCGCGCTCGTAGACCAGGGCGACGCCCTTGTCGGCGACGCCGGCGGCCAGGGCCGACAGCCGCAGCGACTGGCGCCGGGCCTCGCCGCGGCGGGCGAGCACCGCGCGCTCGGGGCCGACCAGCTCGTCCAGCACCTCGACGATGGCGGCGCTCTCCATCACCGCCAGGCCGTCGTCCATCACCAGGGTCGGCACGCGCAGCAGCGGATTGATCGCGGCGATCCTGTCGGCGTCGCCGAACACCGACCACGGCCGGTGCTCGTACGGCAGGCCGTAGGTCTTCAGGGCCACCGCCACGCGGCGGACGAAGGGCGAGTCGTACTGGCCGATGAGCTGCATGGAGCGGCGCCTCCTTCGGGTTGATCGGGCGGCGGAGCCTCGCCAGGACGGCCGCCCTGTCAACCGGCCTGCCCGTTGACGGGCGCCGCGGCCTGTGTCCCGCTTGGCTTCAGGAGGCGCCCGCCAGAGGCGCGAAGGTCAGGCGAGGGAACCGATGTACCCGGCGATCCAGGCGCGGCGCCATCCCGACCGGGCGGCGTTCATCATGGCCTCCAGCGGCGAGGCCGTGACCTACGCCGAGCTGGAGCGGCGGACCAACCGGCTGGCGCACCTGCTGCGCCGCCAGGGGCTTCAGCGCCTCGACCACTATTCGATCTTCATGGAGAACCACCCGCGCTACATCGAGGCCTGCGGCGCGGGCGAGCGCTCGGGGCTCTACTACACCGCCATCAACTCGTACCTGCAGCCGGACGAGGTGGCCTATCTCCTGGGCAACAGCTGCTCGAAGGTGCTGATCACCTCGGCGGCCAAGCTGGCCGTGGCGCGCGAGGCCGTGGCCCAGAGCCCCGGGATCGAGCTTTGTCTGGTGGTCGACGGCCCGGGAGACGGCGGGCGCATCCAGAACCTCGACGAGGCGCTGGCGGGCCTGCCCGAGACGCCGATCGCCGATGAGAGCCTGGGCACGCCGATGCTCTATTCGTCCGGCACCACGGGGCGGCCCAAGGGCATCATCCGCCCGCTGCCCGAGGTCCCGCCCGAGCAGGGGCTGCCGCTGTTCGACTTCCTGACCCGGCTCTGGAAGTACCGCGACGGCATGGTCTACCTGTCGCCCGCGCCGCTCTACCACTCCGCGCCGCAGGCGGCGGTGTCGCTGGCGATCCGCAACGGCGGCACGGCCATCGTCATGGAGCACTTCGACCCCGAACAGTACCTGGCCCTGGTCGAGCGCTACCGCGTCACGCACAGCCAGCTGGTGCCGACCATGTTCTCGCGCATGCTGAAGCTGCCGGACGAGGTTCGCGCCCGTTACGACGTCTCGTCGCTGGAGATCGCCATCCACGCCGCCGCGCCGTGCCCGATCCCGGTGAAGCGGCAGATGATCGCGTGGTGGGGGCCGATCGTCGAGGAGTACTACGGCGCCACCGAGGGGCTCGGCTTCACCGCCTGCGACAGCGCCGAGTGGCTGGCGCACCCGGGCACCGTCGGCAAGGTCGCCCTGGGCGAGCTGCACATCCTCGACGAGGACATGAAGCCCGTGCCGCAGGGCGAGGCCGGGACGCTGTGGTTCAGGACGGCGACGCCGTTCGAGTACTTCCACGATCCGGAGAAGACGAAGGAATCGACCTCCAGCGACGGGACGATGACCACCGTCGGCGACGTCGGCTACCTCGACGCCGACGGCTACCTGCACCTCACCGACCGGCGCACCTTCATGATCATCTCCGGCGGGGTGAACATCTATCCGCAGGAGTGCGAGAACCTCTTGATCACCCACGCCAAGGTGGCCGATGCGGCGGTGTTCGGCGTGCCCAACGAGGACCTCGGCGAGGAGGTCAAGGCCGTGGTCCAGCCGGCCGCCGGGGTGACGCCGGGGCCGGAGCTGGAGGCCGAGCTGATCGGCTTCTGCCGCGAGCACCTGGCGCACATGAAGTGCCCGCGCTCGGTCGACTTCGCCGACGAACTGCCGCGCCTGCCGACGGGCAAGCTCTACAAGCGCCTGCTCAGGGACCGCTACTGGGACGAACACCGCACCCGGATCGTCTAGGGTGCGGGCTGAATTACGGTGACACTGTATGAATTGGCGCGCGCGGCCGGTGACTTCGCCTGAGCGTGGGCCTTCAATTCATACAGTGTCACCGTAATTCCGGCGGGCAGGATTGTGCGCTTGCACGCAACTTTCGATCCATCAGGACAACTGCCAATTTTGTGAGAGAAGTATTATTTCCTTTTCACGGGGTTTTCGCCGCGCAACTTGAGCTTTTGGACGAATGCGCGCATCAGTGTCGATGTCACGAATCGGCACTCGAAGAGCCAATAGGCTCTGGTGATCACCTTTCGGGATGCGAATCGGAGCAAAGGACGTGCATCGAACGCGGGTCCTCATGCGGGCGGGACAGGAATACGTCCTGCGCTCGCTGGTGCTGATCGGTCAGCACTTCGGCGGCGACTACACGCGCGGCGTGATCTGGCTGACCATCAGCACGGCCAGCACCGGGTGGCTCCTGGACGAAAGGCTCGACCGCTACCAGGACGAGGACACGCCGGTGCCCAACGCCGAGCGCAGGCCCGTTTCGCGCCTGGCGGTCTCGCAGGCGCTCGGCATTCCGTTCGAGACGGTGCGCCGGCACTGCAACGCCCTGATCGAGGACGGCTGGTGCGTCGACGTGCCCGGCAAGGGCCTGATCGCCGACGCCACGCGCCTGAACCAACCGGCGTTCGTGGAGGTGCGGGCGGCCAACGCCGCCAACGTCCGCCGTCTGCTGCGCCGGCTCGGCGTCGAGGAGCCGCACCTCTCCAAGGCCATGGCCTGAAGGCCCCGAGGCGCGCCTGATCCGGATCACTTCGGGTTCGCGGGCGGAAGACCGCTTCCAGCTCTTCCTCGACCTGCTCCAGCGCCGGGCGACGGCCGGATGTTTTTGACCTGCGGATGTCGGGACGGCCCGGAACCGGCCGTCCTTCGGGCGTGATGGCCTCAGACACGAAAGGCAGGACCCCGTGACCCCGATCAGCCCCTTCCTGTGGTTCGACACCGAAGCCGAGGAGGCCGCCGCCTTCTACGTCAGCCTGTTCCCCAACTCGCGCATCGTCGGCGTGCAGCGCCTGGAGGGCGCGCCCGGTCCCGAGGGCAAGGCGCTGACGGTCGACTTCGAACTCGACGGCCGCCCGTTCGTCGCCCTGAACGGGGGCCCGCAGTACAGGTTCACCGAGGCCTTCAGCCTCGCCATCCGCTGCGACACGCAAGCCGAGGTCGACCGGCTCTGGGACAAGCTGACGGCCGACGGCGGTGAGCCGGGGCCGTGCGGCTGGCTGAAGGACCGCTGGGGCCTCTCATGGCAGGTCGTGCCGAAGGTGCTGTTCGAGCTGCTCGGCGATCCCGACCGCGACCGCTCCGGCCGCGCCATGCAGGCGATGCTGAAGATGGGCAAGCTGGATTCCGCCGCCCTGCTGGCGGCGGCCGACGGCGAGGCGGCCTGAGCGTTACCGGTCCACCAGCCCGGACAGGGTGAGCTCCAGCACCTCGACGGCGCGGTCGTGCGACAGATGCTGGTCGCGGCGCAGGCGGGTCCAGCTGTCGTAGCTCAGCAAGAGGTCCAGCGCCTCGAAGCGGACGGCGTCGCCGCCGATCTGCGGCGGCAGCTCGCGGCGCAGGATATCGCGCGCCTCGGCGACGAAGGCGGCGTGGTCGGCCTGCAGCACGCTCGAATCGTGCCGGTGCACGTCGGCCGCGCGGCGGAACGGGAAGATCTTCTCGTACACCGCCGCCCGCCGGCGGATGATCTCCGACAGCCGCCCGCGCCAGGTCGGCGCCTGGAACGGCCGGTCGACGATCGAGCGGTGCATCTCGCCGGAGATGACCTCGGACATCTCGCGGTAGAGGCTGTCCATGTCCTTGAAGTGCCGGAACACGGTGCGCAGGCCGACGTTGGCCCGGGCCGCAACGGCTTCGGCGGCGGGGGCGAGGGCGCCGCCCTCGACCAGGTCCAGCATCGCCTGGACGATGCGCTCGCGGCTGTCCTGGCCACGTCGGCGGCGCCCGTCGATCGGCGGCTCGGGAAGCTCGGACGCGGCCGGGGCGCGGGAGGCGTGGGTCATCGTCGCTGTTCGTGGCACAGCCTGCGGAACGCGCAAAGTGTTCTCAGCCGAACAGCGGCGCCAGGCCGCTGTCAGCCAGCAGGCCATCGACGCTCGCCCTGGCGGGCGCCGGCAGCTCGCCGTGCGAGGCGCGCAGCCATTGCAGGCACTTGGCCTGGTAGGGGAACGGCTGCTGCGTCCAGGGCTGGCCCTCGACCGTGGCCCTGACCTCCTTCTCGCCCGACATCAGCGCCCGGGCGTTGGCCAGCATCACCGGCGGATAGACGCGGCCGATCTCGGCGAGCAGCGCCTTCAGCGTGTCGGGCACGGCGTCCGGACGCGTCCAGGCCAGGCCCTCGTCGGGCTCGAGGCCGGAGAGGTCCTCCATCAGGCTCGTCCAGGCGTAGACGCGCGGCGCGACCTCGGCGGTCAGGGCCATGGGCGTCGGGTCGAACTGCGCCAGCTGGCTCAGCTGGCCGAAGACGCCGAAATCCGAGGCGCCGGGCCGCTCGCCGAGCAGGAAGGGCTGGTGCGTGAGGTGCGCGTCGAAGGCGGCGAGGAAGCGGCGGTAGCTGGCCTCGATCACCGGGCCGGTCACCGCGTTGGAGCCGACGACGTAGAGCCGGCCGATCTGGCGCTCGGCGAACACCTTGCCGCGCTCGGCGAGGACCTCGTCCGGCACGCTGAACCCGGCCCAGCAGGGCAGCACCTCGGCCGCCCGCTTCGCGTCCGCCGCATAGGCCCAGCGATAGTGGAACATGGCCTTGGTCAGCCACTCGTCGGCATAGTCCTCGATCAGCTCGTCGAGGAAGGCGATGGCCGGGTCGTCCGGGATCACCGAGCGGCCCTTGGCCTCCTGCTCCAGTCGCCGGATCAGGGGGCTGGAGTCGGTCACCGCCTCCAGCTCGCCGCGGTCGTTCGGCAGGTACAGCATCGGCAGGAGGCGCACGCGCGGCTGCGGCAGGGCCTGGCCGGCCGGGCTGCTCGCCTGGACGAAGCGGTACGGGATGCGGCGGTAGCGCAGCACCGCCAGCATCTTGCGGGTGTAGGGCGAGCCGGGCGAGCCGGCGATGGTCAGGGGCAGCTGCAGGGCCATGGCGGTCACATCCTGAACGAGGCGAGGCGGTTGGTGCGGCGGATCTCGGTCCCGCCGACCGGCAGGCTCAGGAAGTCGCCGTCGTGGCCGACCCGGATCGGGCCTTTGTAGATCTCGCGCGCGTGGCCGAGGAAGGGGCCTTCCAGCGCCTCCACCGGCAGCGGCGGGATGATGTGGTAGAGCAAGAGCTCGCGCACCCCGGCCCGGTTGGCCGCCGCGGCCGCCTGCTCGGGCGTCGAGTGGTAGCGCAGGATGTCGTGCATGATCGCCGCCAGGTTGGCGCGGCCGGCCTTCAGCGCCGCCTGGCGCTGGATGCCCACCAACTCGGGCGACAGGGCCTCGTGCGCCAGCAGGTCCGCGCCCTTGGCCGCCGCGTCGAGGCGCGCGGAGGGCGCTGTGTCGCCGCTGATCACCAGGCGCCGGCCCTTGTAGTCGAAGCGGTAGCCCACCGCCGGCTCAGCCGGGTGATGCTCCACCGGGAAGGCCCAGACCTTCAGGTCCGGCTCGTCGATGACGAGGACGTCCGGGCCGGTGCGGCTGACCGCGAACGGATGCGGCGCGCCGCCGAAGCCGGACGGCGGCACCACCTGCGGGCCGTGGTGCTCGATGCGGTAGCCGCGGTCGAGCGTGTAGGCGGCCTCGAAGCCGTGCACCACCTGGTCGACGCCGGTCGGGCCGTAGACCGGCAGGGGCGCGCTCGCCGCCCCGCCCGCCCAGTGCTGCAGCATCAGCTCGCCCAGGTCGCCGATGTGGTCGGAGTGGAAGTGGGTCAGGAACACCGCCTCGACCCTCGCCGGCGGCAGGTTCATCAGCGACAGGTTCCTGGTCGAGCCGGACCCCGAATCGATCACGAACAGGCGCTTGCCCGCGACCACCGCGACGCACGGGCCCGCGCGCGTCGGGTCCGGCATCGGCGAGCCGGCGCCGCAGAGGCCGACCGACAGGGCGTCGGGCTGGCCGGCGAAGGGGTCCCTGGCCATGGCCCGCTCGTACACCCGGCCCATCGCCGCCAGCGCGATGCGTCCGCGCATCAGCCAGACCCCGGCGAGCCCCGCCGCCAGCACGACCGCGATCGCGGCCAGAACCATGCCCCACCGTCGCATACTTGAGCGTCCTCTCCGGCCAGACGCGCCGGCGCTTGACGCCCGGCGAGAGTTAGTGACACAAGTCGTGTCACTATCACCATGCGGCGGTCCCGCCAAGGAGGTCTTGCGATGGAGGTCCTGAGGACGCCCGACGAACGCTTCGCCGCGCTCGCCGACTGGCCCTACGAACCGCACTACGCCCAAGTCCGCGACGCCGACGGCACGGCCCTGCGCATCGCCTGCGTTGACGAGGGCCCCAGGGACGCATCCCCGATCCTGCTGATGCACGGCGAGCCGTCGTGGTCGTACCTCTACCGCCGCATCATCGCCGACCTCGTGGCGCGCGGTCACCGCGTCGTCGCCCCGGACCTGGTCGGCTTCGGCCGCTCCGACAAGCCGGCGGCGCGCACCGACTACACCTACGACCGGCACGTCGCCTGGATGAGCGCCTGGCTCACGGCCATGGACCTGCAGCGCATCACCCTCTTCTGCCAGGATTGGGGCGGCCTGATCGGCCTTCGCCTCGTGGCCGCCTTCCCCGAGCGCTTCGCCGCCGTCGCCATCGGCAACACCGGCCTTCCCGTGGGCACGGGCTGGAGCGAGGGCTTTAAGGCCTGGCTCGACTTCTCGCAGCGGGTTCCCGAGCTGCCGATCGGCTTCATCCTCAACGGCGGCTGTGCGCGGCAGCTGTCGGAGGCCGAGATCGCCGCCTACGAGGCGCCGTTCCCGGACGAGCGCTACAAGGAAGGCGCCCGCCAGTTCCCGACGCTGGTGCCGATCACGCCGGAGCACGGCTCCGTCGCCGAGAACAAGGCCGCCTGGGCCGTGCTCGAGCGGTTCGACAAGCCCTTCGTCACCGCCTTCAGCGACGGCGACGCCGTCACGCGCGGCGGCGAGACGCTGTTCCAGGAACGCGTGCCGGGGGCGAAGGGCCAGCCTCACGTCATCCTGCACGGCGGCCACTTCCTGCAGGAGGACAGCCCCGGCGAGATCGCCGAACTCCTGCACCGCCTCGCCCCCAGGTCCTGAAGGGAACCCCGAACATGAAGGTCGAGAACGCCGTCATGCCGCCCATGGCGCAGATCGCCGAGTTCTTCGGCGCGCCCGAGGACGGCCCGTTCGTCATGGTCAACCTGCTGAAGTTCAAGCCCAAGGCCGAGTACGAGGACGGCTCGGACGCGCACCTGACGGGGGCCGAGGCCTACGCCCGCTACGGGGCGGAGGTCTCCAAGCTGGTCGAGGGGCTAGGCGGGAAGATCCGCTACAACGGCGCCGTCACCGGCCTGCTGCTGGGCGAGGTCGAGGAGCTGTGGGACGCGGTGGCCCTGGCCGAATACCCGTCGCTGGCGGCCTTCCAGGCCATGGCCATGTCGCCGCAGATGCACGCCATCGAGCACCACCGCAAAGCCGGCCTCGCCGGCCAGCTCAACATCCGCACCAAGCCCGGCGCGGGATTCTGAAACCCTATCCAGCCAGCCGCAGCACCGTGCGGAAGCCGACGTGCTCGGCCCCCGAGTCCGGCGGGCCGGGGGTGCGGGCGGCGGGGCGGTAGCGGAAGCAGTAGTCGTCGGCGCAGAGGTAGGACCCGCCCTTGACCACGTGCTTGGGCCGGTCCGGCTCGGCGGGGTCCAGCGCGCGCGCCTGCGGCGGGCCGCCGGCCTGAAGCGCCGGCGCCGGCTCCAGGCCCGGCCTGAACCAGTCCTTCGTCCACTCCCAGACGTTGCCGGCCATGTCGAAAAGGCCGTAGCCGTTGGGCGCGTAGCAGCCTACCGGCGCGGCCTGCGCCTTATAGCCGTCGGCGCCGGTGTCGACGGCGGGGAAGACGCCCTGCCAGGTGTTGGCCCTGGGATGCTTCGGGTCCTGCGGCTGGTCGCCCCAGACGTAGCGCTTGCCGGCGAGCCCGCCCCGCGCCGCGTATTCCCACTCCGCCTCGGTCGGCAGGTCGCGCCCGAGCCACCTGGCGTAGGCCATGGCGTCGGCCCAGGCGACGTGCACCACCGGCCAGGCGTCCTTGCCCTCGATCGACGAGCCGGGCCCGTCGGGATGGCGCCAGTCCGCGCCGGGGACCACGCGCCACCACTGCGAGGGATCGTCCGAGCGCGCGCCCTTCGCGCCGACGAACACCAGCGAGGCCGGCCGGCGCTGGTCGGCCGTCAGGGTCGGCCACGCCCTGGCGTCGAGACCCCGCTCGGCCAGGGTGCGGTAACCGGTCGCCGCGACGAAGCGGGCGAAGGCGGCGTTGGTCACCTCGGTGCGGTCGATCAGGAACGGCCCCACGGCGACCTCGGTGGGCGGCCCCTCCTCGGGCCTCACCGGCGCGGCCCCCATGGAGAACCGCCCGCCGGCGATGCGAACCATGCCGGCGGTCGGATGGGCCGGATCGGGCAGGTCGAGCCGGGCCATGCAGGCCTTCGGCGCCGGCGACTTGGCGCAGGCCGCCAGGACCGACGCCAGCAGCAGCGCCGCCAGAGGGGAACCACGAACCCACACGAAAGGACACGAAAGCGCCGGCGCGCCGGCCCGACGGGCGCGCCTTTCGTGGTTTGCGTGTCTTTCGTGGTTCAATGTCGATGATCCGCTTCGCGGGAAGCGGGCCTCAGTTGTCCCAGTAGACGTATTCGTCGGTCGGCTTGTCCGGCGTGCCCAGCGGGTGGTCGATCGGGATCGGGCCGGACAGCAGGGACGGCCACAGGGGCCTCGCCATCTGGCCGTCGAGCCGGGCCAGGACCGCCTGCAGCTCGCGCACCTTGTCCGGCCGGCTGGCCGCCAGGTTGCGGCGCTCGGTGGGGTCCGCCTTCAGGTCGAACAGCCACGTCATCCGCGGCTCCTCGGCCGTCTGCAGTTTCCAGCCACCGGCCATGACCACCTTGTAGCGGCCCGAGCGCCAGTACAGCGACTGGTGCGGGTCGCCCTGGACCTTGCCCTGGATGAAGGGCACGAGGTCGACGCCGTCCAGCACCCGGTCCTTCGGGACCTGGGCCCCGGCCGCGCCGGCGGCGGTGGCGAAGATGTCGACGTGCGCCACCGGGCTCTCGAACTTCGCCCCGGCCGGCAGCCTGGCCGGCCAGCGCATGAAGAACGGCACGTGCACCCCGCCCTCGAAGAAGGTCGCCTTGAAGCCGCGGTAGGGGTGGTTGATGTCGGGCAGGCCGATGTAGTTGGCCCCGCCGTTGTCGCTGGTGAAGATCACCAGGGTGTTCTTGTCGAGGCCCTCGGCCTTCAGCTCGGCGAGGACCCGGCCGATGTTGCGGTCGAGGTTGCGCACCATGGCGCCGTAGACGCGCAGGCGGTGGTCCTTGATCTGGGGCAGGGCGTCATAGTCCGCCTTGGTCGCCTGCAGCGGCGTGTGCGGGGCGTTGTAGGCCAGGTACATGAAGAACGGCCGGTTGCGGTTGGCCCGGATCGAGGCCAGCGCCTGGTCGGTCAGGTAGTCGGTCATGTAGGCGTTCGGGTGGAACGGCGGGGCGCCGTTGTACTGCACGCTGAACGGCAGGGCGCCCCACAGGAACTTGTCGATCGGGTCGAAGTCCTGGCGCGACTCCTCGGCTCCCGCGTCGCCCTTGGGCAGGTACAGCGAGGCGCCGGAGATGAAGCCCAGGCTCTCGTCGAAGCCCTTCTGCTCGGGCCGGGTCCCAGGCTTGCCGCCCAGGTGCCACTTGCCGAGATGGATGGTGTGGTAGCCGGCCTGGCGCAGCATCTGGGCGATGGTGATCTCGCCGGCCGGCACGGCCTCGTCGTCCATGTCCGGCAGGTCGCGGGCGTGCGCGGAGTCGAAGTGGCTGGGGTGCAGGGCGCCGGGGCTGTGGAACGTGCCCACCACGCGCGAGAAGGCGGCCGGCGTCGGCGTGAACTCGAAGCCGAAGCGGGTGGGGTAGCGGCCGGTCATGATCGCCGCGCGAGAGGGGGCGCAGGTGGCGTTGCCGGCGTAGCCGTTGGCGAAGGTGACGCCGTCGCGGGCGATGGAGTCGATGTTGGGCGTGGGCACGGCCCCGCCGGCGACACCGCCGCCGTTCAGGCTGATGTCGTTGAAGCCGAGGTCGTCGGCCAGGATGAAGACGATGTTGGGCGCCCGCGCCTCCGGCGGCGCGGCCGGGTTCGCCGGCCCCTGCGCCCAGGTCACCGCGTGGTAGGGCGCCACGTGCGGCGCCTTCAGCTTCGCCACGGCGATGATCAGGTCGAACCGGAACGTCCAGGCCGCCAGTCCCGCGGCGGCCAGCACCAGCACGCCCGCCGCCGCCCACTTGAGCCGTCCCATCGCCCCCTCCCCATGGTTGCGTCGGGCTTTCTATAGTGACATTCATAATGTCACAAGATGGGAAATACCGGGAGGGTGCGATGCGGCGGATACCGGCCCTGATCCTGGCGCTGATGGCGCTGGTCAATCTGGTGCGCGGCGGCGTGCACGCGTTCGCGCCGGACGGCGGCGCACACTCCATCGCCGGGCTCGACCTCGCGGCCGGTTCTCAAACGATCCTGTCGCTGTTCGCCACCCTGGGCGTCGGCCAGATCGTGCGCGGTCTCGCCCAGGCCTATGTGCTGGCGCGCAGGCGCGACCTCGTCGCCCTGTTCCTGGCGATCCAGGCGGCCGACACCCTGGCGGCCATGGCCGCCCTCTACCTCTGGCGACCCCTGCCGGTCACCGTGCCCGGCCAGCCGGCCAACCTCGCCCTGCTGGCCGTGCAGCTGGCGGCGCTCGGCGTCGCCTGGCGCTGGCCGGCGCAGGCGCGCGCCTGAGACGCCGCATCGGCGGCGCCCCTGACCTTTCGCTTACGCCACGCGCGCTCCCTCGGGTCGCGCCCACAGGCGCGGCCCGCCCGAGGGCAAGCTGTCGCGGAATTTCATGCCGCTGCCTGACGGCAGCGGCGCCTCCTCACTTCCTGATCTTCATCAGGTCCATGGTGAGGCTGGCGCCCGACCGGTAGACGGTGAGGATCTCGAGGCCGGCGCCGGCCGCGGCCGCGTCGCCGTTGTCGGTGACCGGCTTGATGGCGCCGCCGTCGCGGGTGAAGTGCCAGGCCATGCGATCGGCGCCGCCAGTCCCGGCGAAGCCCAGCCAGCCCTGCGCCGCGGCCTCGAGGGCGGCGGCCTCGCCCTGGTCGGACCGCACGGTGCAGTCGCTGACGGTCAGGGCGCCGCCGGGCGTCTGGGCCAGGCCGCGGTTGGTCGACAGGATCAGGTTCATCGCCCCGATCGTCTTGGTGCGCGCGGCCTTGTCGGTGATGGACACCTTGGCCATGGAGTCGCCCAGCACCTGCGCGTTCTTCCAACCGTCGCCTTCGGCGGCCTTGACCACGTCGGGGAATTCGGCGGCGGTGGCGCCGCATACGGTCTGGAAGCCCTTGAACGCGACGTCCGAGTCGCTGGCCAGGGCCGGTGTGGCGACCGCGGCGAACGCAGCGGCGGCCAGGAAGGTCTTCAGGTAGGTCAAGCGCGTTTCCTCAGGATGTGTCGCCCTGGGCCGGCCTCGCGCCGCCCGGTGGCTGTCGGTTTCCCCGTCGCGAAGTCCCATAGGACATCGGGCGGCGTGCGGTAAAGCACACCGGCCGCGGCGCGTTGTCAGCCGGCGGGCGTGGCCCCCCGCCGGGGAGATCGCCCGGCCACGGCGCCGGTCGCGGGGACGAGGTAGGCGGCGTAGGTCGCCTCGGCGTCCTCGCCCGTCAGGATCATCGACAGCCGTCCGGCCCCGAGCAGCCGGCCGAACGCCTCGTCGCCCGGCGCCACCGGCGAGTGGCGCCCGTCGGCCTCCGCGAACAGGTACATCGCATCGCCCTGGTCGAGCCTCTCGAGCGGCGCCGTCCCGACCCAGGCCTCGACGGCCTGGCGGAAGCCGGCCGCGCCGCCCTTCTGGGCGATCAGGCAGTAGCTCACGGTCAGCGGGCGGCCGGCGGCCGTCTCGGTGGTCCGGCCGGCGGC
>DASZQQ010000585.1:0-21803 GCA_035549595.1 Caulobacteraceae bacterium | reverse complement strand
TGGAGGCCGAGCGGGTGCACGGGCTCTCCGCCGCCTTCCTGGCCGGCAAGCCGCGGTTCGAGCACCCGGAGGTGGTGGACGCCTTCCTCGACTTCATCGGCGACGCCACCCTGATCGCCCACAACGCCGGCTTCGACCGCGCCTTCGTCAACTGGGAGCTCAGCGTCATCAACCGCGCGACCCTGCCGGAGGATCGCTGGGTCGACACCCTGGCTTTGGCCAAGCAGCGCTTCCCGGGGATGCACAACTCCCTCGACGCGCTCTGCAAGCGCTTCAAGATCTCGCTCTCGGAGCGGGAGAAGCACGGGGCGCTGATCGACGCCAAGCTGCTGGCCGCCGTCTACCTGGAGCTGAAGGGCGGGCGCGAGCGGCCTTGGGACGGCCCTTCAGGTCGACCCACTTGTCGACGATCGCCCGCGGCTCGAGCGTGGCGTGGGTGGCCGCGATCAGGTCGATCACGGCGCGCCGGGCGCCCGCCGCGTCGTTCATGGGCGCAATGGCTTCCTGCCGATCGTCGTTCTGCGCGGCGATCGCGGCCGCCAGCCTGCCTCGGAGGTCGTCCTTCTGCCAGCCATAGCCGACCAGGTCGTCCTCGTAGCCGCTGTGGACCCCGTCGGCCTCGAGCTTCGGCGCGCCGCCGCTCGCGCTCTGGACCACCCGGTCCGGATCGCCCTGGGAAAGGTAGGAGGTGTGCAGCGGCTGGCAGGCGTCGCCCCAGTAGTGGATGGCGACCCCGCCGGCGGCGATGAACCGGTCCTGATCGGCGTCCTGCGCCGCCTTGGTCATGATGTCGAACAGCTGGCCGATCCGGAACGGCAGGGCGCCCCAGTGGTTGGAGCGGGACCCCGTCTTGCCGGGCTTGGCCACCGCATCCGCCCAGGCGTCGTACTGCGCCTTGTGGCTGGCGAAGTAGTCGAGCCAGTCCGCCACCTGCGGGCTGTGAGGGTCCTGGACATTGTAGGCCAGGAAGGTGTCGAAGCCTTTGTAGGGCAGGTCGAGGTCGGCGAAGTGGTTGGGATTGTCGGCCTGTCCGCGCGAGCCCGGGCCGGGATGGCGCTGGCTCTTGCCGTCGGGTCCGCGGCTCATCACCAGGTTGACGTTGCTCTTCCAGACGTTGTCCGGAACGTCGGCCATCGGCACGAACTGCGCGGTGTCCGTGCCCTTGATCGTCGCATGGGGATCGTTCGCGAGGCGGTCGTCAGGTTCGACCGACAGCAGGTCGATGTTGAGCCCGACGAACGTCTTCAGGTGCGCCGACGACAACGGCGCGGCGTCGAGCTGGAGCGTACGGCCGATGGCGTAGTGCCCGACCCAGCCCCAGACATAGGTCTGGTCGGCGTCGAGGTCGGTCACGAGGTCCAGGTCGAGCCGGTCCAGCGCCGGGCTGAGCGCGGTGGCCAGCGCATAGGGGTGGGTGGACCTGGCGTCGCCGACGAAGGTCTCCTTGCCCCAGAGCAGGGCGAACGGCCGGTAGATCGGTTCCTGGCGCCCGCCGTCGACCGCACGGCCGGCGTGATCGAGGATGAACAGCACCGTCCCGGAATCGCCGTGATGGACGTTGAAGGCCGGTTCCGGACCCTCGTGCGGCGCGCGCACCCCCTGGGCGGGCGGCCCGATGATGAAGTCGGAGATGTAGTCGGACCCGCCCATCGCCTTGTAGCGATAGAAGAGGCCGTGGATCTCGCCCTCGATCAGGCCGGAGACGCCGGCCCGGCCGACCACCCGCTTGCCGATCAGCGTCAGGTCGAAGTCGTTGTCATAGAGGTTGAGCACCTCGCCGATCGGCGCAACGCCGCGGAAGGCGGTGCTCCACTGCGTGAGGTCGTCCAGGACCACCAGGCCCAGGTCGATGCGCAGCCGTTCGAGCGTCGACGGATAGTTGGGATAGATTTCGCCCAGCGGTTCGCGGGTCAGCCGCTTGGCGTCCGTCGCGCCGATCGCCACTGAGCGGTTGCCCTGCAGGGCCTTGATCGGCGTGCCCGCCGATCCGGCCACGTGCTGGTTCGTCAGGGCGTAGTAGCGCTCGCCGTCGCGGCACAGGGCGCCGGCTGTCCCCACCCGCGTGAGGCCCTGGCCGTCCTCGTTGACGAGGAGCGAGCCCGGCTCGAGCAGGTTTCGCGGCCCCAGCGCCGAGAGCCTGACCTGCATGTCCTCGGCGCGGCGCCGCCGCTCGGCCAGGATGACGCACACCGGCACGGTGCGCCCGTCCGGCAGGTACAGCGTCTTGGGCACGACGTCGGTCGGATCCTGGCTGGCCAGCTGCGTCTCGCTGGCCCAGCTGGCGACGAACACATAGACGCAGGGCCAGGAATAGGGGCGGACTTCGGAATTGAAGAGCGTGCGCGGCGTCTCCAGGCGCGTGTGCCGCCCCTCGTCGGGAGTCTCGCGCGACGGCCACGGATCGTCCTTGCGGATGCGGTACAGCCCGATGGCCGTGCCCACCACGTTGCGCTTGCTGGTCAGGTGGTAGTGGAACAGGTCGCGCGCTTCGAGCAGGTCCTTGACCGACAGCGATGCGAAGTTCGGCCGGCCGGAATCGTAGCGCGCTTGCATGGCGTCCCCCCTCGAGGAGACACCACCTTTAGTTTAGGGCACCGACCTTGGCCAGTAGAGGTCGAAGGTTCGCGGTCAGTGCTTGTGTGTCGCCTGGGCGGGTCTAGGCGTTGCCGACCATGCTGCCGCCCTGCTGGGCGCGGCGGGCTTCGTAGATGCCGGCGAAGTCGAGCGGCTCGAGCATGAACGGCGGGAAGCCGCCCTCGGCCGACAGGTCCGAGATGATCCGGCGGGCGAAGGGGAACAGGTAGCGCGGGCACTCGATCATCAGCACCGGCTCGAGCGCCTCCTCGGCGACGCCGGCGATCTCGAACAGGCCCGCGTAGACGAGCTCGATGTGGAAGATCGTCTCGGTCTCCCGCTTGGCCTGGGCGGTCAGCTTCATCTCGACCTCGAACAGGCCGTCCGGCCGGCCGCGGGCGTTCAGCTCGACGCCCAGGTCGATCTGCGGCTGGGCCCCGGCGCGAAGCGATTCCGGCGCGTGCGGGTTCTCGAACGACAGGTCGCGGATGAACTGGGCGAGGATGCGCAAGCTCGCCTGGCCATCGGCCGGAGGCGCGGGCGGGGCGCCGGAGTAGGTGTCGGTCATGCGCGGGAAGGTCCGTGACGGTCGAGGGATAGGGGGCCGCGTGGGGCGGTGAAGGCGCGGGAGCTAACACGCGCCCGAAGCGCGCGCAACGCGCCCAGGTCGCCGGGCAAACGCGTCGCGACGCGGGCCGGGCTCCGCGCCGGAACATTAGGGGGTTCTTGACGCTTCCTCTGTTCCACTGCGGCAAACTGAGAGCGAGGCTGACGGCGGCGGCGGCCGCGCCTATATTGCCGCTGGTTCAGCAAGGGGCCCGATCGCCTTTCTCTCGTGACAGCCTTGGAATTCATCATCGTCGGCGCCCTCGCGGCGGTCATCCTGTTCCAGCTCTACGCGGTGCTGGGCCGGCGCGTGGGCCGCGGTCCCGAGGACGTGCCCCGGGCGCAGCCTTCCGGCGCGCCCGCCGATGCGCGCCTGGCGGCGCCGGCGGCGGCGGAGGAGGGGGTCACGCTCACCGGCCTCGCCGCCCTGAAGGCGCGCGACCCGGCCTTCGACATCGCCCACTTCCTGGCCGGCGCCCGCCAGGCCTATCAGCTGATCGTGAAGGCCTTCGCCGAAGGCGACCGCACCGCCCTGCGCCCGCTGCTGGCGCCGGAGGTGATGTCGAACTTCGAGACGGCCATGGCCGAACGCGAAGCCGAGGGCCGCAGCGAGAGCGTCGAGTTCCTGAGCCCGCCGCGGGCCGACTTCGAGGGCGTCGACGTGATCGGCGACTTCGCCAAGGCCGCGGTGCGCTTCCTGGCCGAACAGCGGCGCCGCTCGAAGGGTCCCGAGGGCGAGGCGGTCGACGACCAGCGCGCGGCCGAGGTGTGGACGTTCCAACGCAATCTTAAGAGCCGCGACCCTAACTGGACGCTGATCCACGTCGACGCCGCGGAGGCGTAATGCGTTCATCGTTCCCGGCGCTGGCCGCGGCGGGCCTTGCAGCCCTGTCGCTCGCCGCCTGCGCGACGACGCCCGCGCCGCCCCCGAAACCCGTCGTCCCACCGCCCGTGGCCGCCGCCGCCCCGCCGCCGGCGCTGCCTCAGACGCCGGACCATGCGCCGCCGCCGCACCATACGCCGGCCGCCTTCGCCGCCCTGCCGGGGTGGTCCGACGAGGACCACGCCGCCGCCCTCGCCGCTTTCCAGGAGACCTGCCAGGCGGCGAGCCAGATGGACCTGGCCATCGTCTGCGCCCGCGCCCGCAAGCTGGGCCGCGTCGGCGAGGCGGACGCCCGGCGGTTCCTGGAGACCAACTTCCGGCCCGAGCCGGCCGGTGAGCCCGGCCTGCTGACGGCCTATTTCGCCCCGGTCTACCAGGCCAGGACCGCGCCCGACGCCGAGTTCTCGGCCGCCGTGCGGCCCCGGCCCACGGACCTGCCGGCCGAGGACGCCCCCGGAGGCCGCGGCGCGCCCTACGCCAGCCGCGCCGAGATCGAGGCGCGCCCGACCGCCGACGCCCTCGCCTGGATGCGGCCCGAGGACCTGTTCTTCCTGCAGATCCAGGGCTCGGGCGTGCTGACCTTCCCGGACGGGCGGCGCGAGAAGGCGATGTTCGACGGCACGAACGGCGCGCGCTTCTCGGGCATCGCCACGACGATGCGCGACCGCGGCCTGCTTGCGGACGACAACACCTCGGGCGAGGCGATCCGCGCCTGGCTGGCCGGCCATCGCGGGCCGGAGGCGCAGGGGGTGATGAACCTCAATCCGCGCTACGTCTTCTTCCGGCTCGGACCCGACGACGGGCGCGATCCGGAGGGCGCCGCGGGCGAGCCGCTCGTGCCCGGCCGCAGCGTCGCCGTCGACCTCAGCCGGCACGAGCTGGGCGAAATGTTCTGGATCGACGCCACCGCGCCGCAACTGGCCGGGGCGTTCCCGGCCTACCGCCGCCTCGCCATCGCCCTCGACACCGGCGGCGCGATCAAGGGCGACGCCCGCGCCGACCTCTACCTCGGCCGCGGCCCCGAAGCCGGTCTCGCCGCCGGCCGCGTCAAGCACACCCTCTACCTCTACCGCCTGGCGCCGCTCGCCACGCCCCGCTCGTGAAGGGGCCGCCGCACGAGGACCTGCGCCTCTGGTCGGTGGTGGCCGCGACGGTGCGGCCGCTGCCGGGCCGGGCGCATCCGGCGAAGGCGACGTCAGCGAAGACCGCGAAAGCCGCTCCGGCAGCGTCCACCGCCCCCCGGCCGCCGCTCGCCGTGACGCCCGCGCCCCGGCCGCACCATCCCCCGCTCCGCCGCGCCGAGGCGCCGCCCGAGGCCATCGAGCCGGGCCGCCGTCGCCGCCTGACCCGCGGCCACGAGGCCCTGGCCGCGGTCATCGACCTGCACAACATGACTCAGGACCAGGCCCGCTCGGCCCTGACCGGCTTCATCCGCCGCGCCCGCGAGGACGGCGAGCGCGCCGTCCTGGTGATCACCGGCAAGGGCGCCCTCGGCGACGGCGTCCTGCGCCGCCGCGTCCCCGACTGGCTGGCCGAGCCGCCCCTGCGCGAAGCCGTCGCCGGCGTCTCCGAAGCCCACCGCCGCCACGGCGGCGAAGGCGCTCTCTACGTCGCCCTGCGGCGTTAGCCACCCGAGCGAGCCACGGGGTCATCAACGGTCCCTTCAGGCCCCCAGGAACAGCTCCCGGGACGGGCAGAGGTCGGCGACGAGGCAGGTTTCGCACTTCGGCCGGCGGGCGAGGCAGGTGTAGCGGCCGTGCAGGATCAGCCAGTGGTGCGCGCGGGTGAGGCGCTCGGGCGGGACGACGCGCATCAGGTCGGCCTCGACCTGGTCGGGGGTCTTGCCGTTCGACAGCTTCAGCCGGTGGGCGACGCGGAAGACGTGGGTGTCGACGGCGATCGCCGGCTCCACGTCGAGCTCGTTCAGCACCACGCTGGCGGTCTTGCGCCCGACGCCGGGCAGGGCCTGCAGCGCCTCGCGGTTCAGCGGAACCTCGCCGCCGTGCTGCTCGATCAGGATGCGCGACAGGGCGACGACGTTCTTCGCCTTGGTGCGGAAAAGGCCGATCGAGGCGATGTACGGTGTCAGGCCCGCCTCGCCGAGGGCCAGCATCTTCTGCGGCGTGTCGGCCACCTTGTAGAGCTCGGCCGTGGCCTTGTTCACCGACTTGTCGGTGGCCTGGGCCGACAGCACCACGGCCACCAGCAGGGTGAAGGGCGAGGCGTAGTCGAGCTCGGTCTTCGGATCGCCGAGGGCGGCGGCGAAGCGGTCGAACAGGCGCGCGATGCGCTCGCGCGTCTTCGGCGACGGCGCGCGCGGCCGGGCGGGTTTTCTGGGCTTGGCGACAGGCTTGGCCATGGGCCGATGGTGGCGGGCTTCGCCGTGCTCGCCAAGCGTCCGCGCCGGGCGTAAGATCGGCGACGTGGACGGCCCCCTCTACATGGACGCGGTGATCACGCCGCATCGCTCGCTTTCCGAGCGCGGCTTCATCGTCCTGATCGGTTTCATGACCGCGGTGAACTGCGTCACGGCGCTGATCTTCGTGATGATGGGCTCGGGCCTGGTGCTGCCGTTCATGAGCCTCGACCTGGTGGCCGTGGTCGTGGCCTTCGCCCTTTCCAACCGCGCGGCGCGCAAGACCGAGCGGGTCCAGGTCAGCGCCGCCCAGGTGCGCGTGCTGCTGGAGACGCCGAAGGGCACCGAGACCGTCTGGACCTCGCCCACCGCCTGGACGCGCGTGACCCTGATCGGCGAGGCCGAGGACGCCACGGATCTGCGCCTGAACCTCTCCGGCCGCGAGCACCCTGTGGCTACGGCCCTGTCGCGCCGCGAGCGGCTCGACTTCGCCCAGGCCCTCGACGAGGCGATCATGCGCGCGCGCAAGGAACGCCACGCGGTCTGAGGCCGCGCCGCGCCGCAAGAACCGGGCGGACGCGACGGGACCGGGCGCCTATCTTGGCGGACATGACGACCCCGACCCTCGTTTCCGACATCCCCGCCAGCCTCGCCGACCGCGCGGCCGACTACCGGCGCATGGAGCGGGCGCTGGCCTGGCTCGCCGAGCACTGGCGCGAGCGGCCCAGCCTCGACGAGGCGGCGGCGGAGGCGGGCCTCTCGCCGTTCCACTTCCAGCGCATCTTCACCCGCTGGGCCGGCGTCAGCCCCAAGACCTTCTCCGGCGCCATCGCCCACGCCGAGGCGCGCGCGCTGCTGGAAGCCGGCGAGCCGGTGCTGGAGGCCGCCCTCGACGCCGGCCTTTCGGGCCCCTCGCGCCTGCACGACCTGTTCATCGCCCAGGAGTCGGTGACGCCGGGCGACGCGCGCCGGCGCGGCGAGGGCCTGGACCTGGTGTTCGGCTGGGCGCCGACGCCGTTCGGCAAGGGCCTGTTCGTGATCGCGCCCCGGGGGCTGGCCGGTCTCGCCTTCGCCGACGACGGCGGCGAGGAGCCGGCGTTCGCCGACATGCACGCGCGCTTTCCCGCCGCCCGCTGGATCCGCGACGATGCGCGGGCGCAAGGGATGGCCGGCCAGGTGTTCGCCGGGACCGGCGGGCCGACGCCGGTGGTGCTGATGGGCCCGCCGTTCCACATCCAGGTGTGGAAGGCGCTGCTGAAGATCCCGCACGGCGCCACGGCCACCTACGCCGACGTCGCCGCCTGGGCCGGCAAGCCCGGCGCCTTCCGCGCCGCCGGCGCGGCGATCGGGGCCAACCCGGTGAGCTTCCTGATCCCCTGCCACCGCGCCATCGCCCGCGACGGTCGCCTGACCGGCTACCACTGGGGCCTCGCCCGCAAGGCGGCGATGCTGGGGCTCGAGGCCGTGGAGCGCGACCGCGCGGCGTAGGGTCCTATCCCTCGCGCTCGGCGGCGCGGCGTTCGCGCATCTCCATGCCCTTGACCAGGACGATCTTGGCGATGGTCGCGCCGGGGATGAAGAGGTTGGCCGCCTCGGCGCCGACGTCGAGCAGGAACTTCGGCTCCAGGATCTTGCCCAGGTGCTGTTCGAAGGTCGAGCCGGTGGTCTTCACCTCGCCGGTCAGGGCGTCGAACTCCACGACCGCCTCCTTGCCCTGGCGGCGGTAGCGGAAGGCGTAGACCGGCCGGTAGACGAGGTCGACCGCCTCGAGCCGAACCGTCTCCTCCAGCACCTTGTCGGCGTCGACCTTGAGGATCGAATCGGCCACGGCGTCGCGCACCAGGCCCGAGGCGCGCACCTGGGGCGGCACGACCACCGTGCCGTCCTTCGCGGCCGCCGCCAGGGTGTCCGCAGTCGCCTGGGTGGCGTGGAAGTCGAGGTAGACGGCGAGCTTCGGGTCCGGCTGGCCGGTCAGGCCGTCGAAGAAGAGGTCCCGCTTCACCTCCTCGGCGCAGTGCTCCAGGCCGCTGACGGTGATGCGGCGGTCGGCGACCGTCTTCGTCTCGCCGGCGACCTCGACCTCGCGCACCTCGGGGGCGACGGCGATCTGGTAGTCGCGCCAGCGGTCGTAGGCGAAGCGGGCGTGGGTCGAAAGGCGCCAGAACGGCTGCAGCCGCCGCTCGCGGTAGACGCACTCGTATTCGTCGTCCCTGGTCTTGCCGAGCAGGCCGCCCAGCTTGGCCATGGTCCCGAAAGCCTCGACCCGGCGCGCCCAGGCCCGCGCCTCGGCGTTCTCCATGGTCACCCGGTCCGACAGGACCAGAATCCGCTCCTCGGCGAGTTCGACATGCATGGCCGCCAGGATGGCGCCAAAGGCCGGCCCGGCGAAAGCCCCGAGCGCCGTTGACCTGGATCATGCCGGCCGCCGGCTAGCTCGCGTAGGGGAAGGACGGTCCTGCCCGGAGCGCCCGTCATGAGCCTTCTTCGCCGCCTCGCCGCCGTCCTCGCCGGCCTCGGCGCCCTGGCGCTCGCCGGCGCGGCGCGGGCCGAGCAGGAGTTCGCGCCGCCGCAGGGCCAGGGGCCGCTGGTGGTGATGGTGTCGGGCATGTCGGGCCCGGCGCACTACGCGCCGGTGGCCCGCGAGATCGCGGCCATGGGCTACGACGTCGTGCTGTTCGACGGCAACGACATGGAGGGCTCGCACGGCGCGGCGCTGAAGGCGGCGATCCTGAAGGCCCAGCAGGCGCCGCACGCCCTGCCGGGCAAGACGGCGGTGGTCGGCTTCTCCCTGGGCGGCGGCGTCTCCCTCGCCTACGCCAGCCATTGGCCGGACATCGTCCGCGGCGTCGTGGTCTGGTACCCGGCCACGACGTTCGTCATGGACGCGCGCCGGTTCGTCGCCTTCGTCCAGGTCCCGGTGCTGATGCTGGCCGGCGAGAGCGACAGCTTCCGCAACTGCTGCACGATCGCCACCGCCCGCGCCCTGGGCGCCGCGGCCGCCGAACAGGGCAAGCCGCTGGACCTGGTCACCTATCCCGGCGTCGACCACGACTTCGTGCCGGGCGGTCTGCATCCCGACGCCAAGGCCTACGCCGACGGGATGCGGCGGACGGGCGAGCGGCTGAAGACCCTGTTCGCCCAGCCCTAGAGGATGAAACGGCTGAGGTCGGCGTTGTTCGCCAGCTCCCCCACGCGGGCCTGGACGTAGGCGGCGTCGATCGTCAGCGTCTCGCCCGAGCGGTCGGCGGCGGTGAAGCTGATCTCCTCGACCACCTTCTCCAGCACCGTCTGCAGACGCCGGGCGCCGATGTTCTCCACCGCCCCGTTCACGGCCACGGCCGCGTCGGCCAGGGCGTCGACGGCGTCGTCGGTGAAGGTCAGGGTCACGCCCTCGGTGGCCAGCAGCGCCTGGTGCTGGCGGATGAGGTTGGCCTCGGGCTCGGTCAGGATGCGCCGCAGGTCGTCGCGCGTCAGGGGCTTCAGCTCGACGCGGATCGGCAGGCGGCCCTGCAGCTCGGGCAGCAGGTCCGAGGGCTTGGCCACGTGGAAGGCGCCCGAGGCGATGAACAGGATGTGGTCGGTCTTCACCGGCCCGTGCTTGGTGGTGACGGTGGTCCCCTCGATCAGGGGCAGCAGGTCGCGCTGGACCCCCTCGCGCGAGACGTCGGCGCCGCCGGCGCGCTCGGAGCGCGAGGCGACCTTGTCGATCTCGTCGATGAACACGATGCCGGAGTTCTCGGCCAGCTCCAGGGCTTCCTTGGTCAGGGCGTCCTGGTCGAGCAGCTTGTCGCTCTCCTCGGCGATCAACGGCGCCCAGGCCGCCTTGACGGTGGTCTTGTGCGTCTTGGTGCGCCCGCCGAAAGCCTTGCCCATGATGTCGCCGAGATTGAGCACGCCCATGGAGGCGCCCGGCTGGCCGGGGATATCGAAGCCCTGGAACGGCGAGCCGGTGTCGGCCAGCGACAGCTCGACCTCCTTGTCGTCGAGTTCGCCGTCGCGCAGGCGCTTGCGGAAGGAATCCCGGGTCGCCGGCCCGGCCCCCGGGCCGACCAGCGCCTCGACCAGGCGGTCCTCGGCGGCCGCCTCGGCGCGGGCCTGCACCCCGGCGCGGCGGCGCTCGCGCACCATGGCGATGGCCTGCTCGACGAGGTCGCGCACGATCTGGTCCACGTCGCGGCCGACGTAGCCGACCTCGGTGAACTTGGTCGCCTCGACCTTCAGGAACGGCGCCTGGGCGAGCCTGGCCAGGCGCCGGGCGATCTCGGTCTTGCCGACCCCGGTCGGGCCGATCATCAGGATGTTCTTCGGCGTCACCTCGTCGCGCAGGTCCTCGGGGACGTGGCGGCGGCGCCAGCGGTTGCGCAGGGCCACGGCCACGGCGCGCTTGGCCTCGGTGTGGCCGACGACGAAGCGGTCGAGCTCGGAGACGATCTCGCGGGGGGAGAACTCGGTCATCAGAGCGTTTCCACGGTGAGCTGGCCGTTGGTGTAGACGCAGATGTCGGCGGCGATCTTCATCGCCTTGCGGGCGATGTCCTCGGCCGACAGATCAGAGTCCATCAAGGCGGTGGCCGCGGCCAGGGCGTAGTTGCCGCCCGACCCGATCGCGGCAACGCCGCTCTCCGGCTCCAGCACGTCGCCGACGCCGGTGACGGTGAAGATCGCGCTCTTGTCGGCGACCAGAAGCATGGCCTCCAGGCGGCGCAGGTAGCGGTCGGTGCGCCAATCCTTGGCGAGGTCGACGCAGGCCCGGGCCAGCTGCTCGGGATACTGCTCGAGCTTGGCCTCCAGCCGTTCGATCAGGGTGAAGGCGTCGGCCGTGGCCCCGGCGAAGCCCGCCACCACCCGGCCGCCGGCCAGGCGGCGGACCTTCCTGGCGTTGCCCTTGACGATGGTCTGGCCCATGGAGACCTGGCCGTCGCCGGCGATCACCGTCGATCCGCCCTTGCGCACGGCCAGGATGGTGGTCCCATGCCAGTTGGGAAAGCCCGGAGCGCCGGGCGGATGATTGTCCTGCATGGCCGCGCATGTGGCGGCGGGGCGCGCGCGGGTCAAGTTCGATGACGTTCTCGGATGAAGAGGTCGAGCGCTACGCACGCCACCTGGTGCTGCGCGAGATCGGTGGGCCCGGCCAGCAGAAGCTGAAGGCCGCGAGCGTGCTGATCGTCGGCGCCGGCGGCCTGGGCTCGCCGGCCGCCCTCTATCTGGCCGCCGCGGGCGTCGGGCGCCTGGGCCTCGTCGATCCCGACGTGGTCAGCCTGTCGAACCTGCAGCGCCAGGTGATCTACGCCACGGCCGACGACGGCGCGCCGAAGGTCGAGCGCGCGGCGGACCGGCTGGGCGAGCTGAACCCGCACGTCCACGTCGAGCCGATCGACGAGGCGCTGACGCCGGCCAACGCCGCCGAGCTGATGGCCGGCTACGACCTGGTGCTCGACGGCACCGACGACTTCGCCACCCGCTTCGCCGTCTCCGACGCCTGCGTGAAGACCGGCAGGACGCTGGTTTCCGGCGCCATCGGCCGCTGGACCGGCCAGGTCGGCGTCTTCCGGGGCCGGCCCTGCTACCGCTGCCTGGTGCCGGAGATCCCCCCGGACGCCGAGACCTGCGTCGCGGTCGGCGTCGTCGGAGCACTGGCCGGGGTGATCGGCTCGATGATGGCGCTGGAGGCGGTCAAGATCCTGGCCGGGGCCGGAGAGCCGTTGGCCGGGCGGCTCCTGATCTACGACGCCCTGGCCGGGGAGTGCCGGACGGTCAGGATCGGCCCCGACCCCGACTGTCCGGTCTGCGGCGGAGCCTGAGAGCACGCCTGTTCCCCGCGCGAAGCTTGCCCGTCTTCGCCCGCTGGTGGATCATCGCCCGTCAGGGGTGACCGTGGGGGCGTAGACGTGGACCTGACTCGACAGGAGCGCCGCGGCCGGCGGCGCGGGCGCTGGGCGGTGTGGCTGCTGGTGCTGGGCGTGGTCGGCGGCGGGGCGGGCGTGGCCGGCTACCGGGCGCTGCGCACGGAGGCCGACGCTCCTCCCGACACCGGCCCCGTCGAGACCTCGATCTGCGAGAAGCTGCTGGTCGAGGCCAGCGAGGCCGAGCCGGCGAAATTCTACATCTGCGCGTCGCGGCGAAAGACCATCTTCCGCCAGGACGGCGGGCTGCGCGAGCCCATGCCGCTCTTGGCCAACGCCGTCTACGAACTGCCGCTCGACAAGCGGGTGACGGTGGAGAACCTGCCCTCGGCGGACATGCGCTACGGCTGGGACGGCCACTACTGCAGCGCCCTGCTGCCGGCCTTCACGCAAAAGCCCTTCCGCCTCGAGACGTCGCCCGTCGACCCTGACTCCTGCTGAGCCGATCAGCGCCGGCATGGCAGGGCGGTCGCGGCGCTCGCCACCGCCTCGAGCTCGGCGGACGGCGCCAGCTCGCCGTCGGCCGCCGCCCTGGCGAAGCGGGCGGCGAAGCGCTCGTCGAGCCCCGTCTCGGTCTCGGCCAGAATCCGCCTTGCCTCCGGATCGCCGACGGCCTCCACGACCGCCGTGCCGATGACGAAGCAGCCGCGGGCGCCGGCGTCACCGGCCAGGTAGATGCGGATCGCGGCGGCCCAGACCCGGTCCAGCGCCTGGCGCAGGGCCGGGGCGTCCAGCGCCTGGGAGAGGCAGGCCAGGGACTCGTCCTTCGAGCGCGTCAGCGCGGCCAGGTACAGCGCCCGCTTGTCGCCGAAGGCGCCGTAGAGGCTCGGCCGGTTCAACCCCGTGGCGGCCTCAGTACTTGAGCTCCAGCGACAGCCAGACCTTGGTGCGGCTGGCGAAGGCCGGCTGGCCGCCGTCGAAGCGCGCGGCGATCAGGTCGGCGGTCAGGTGCGGCGTGAGCGGCGCCGAGAGCTGGGCGTCGATCTCGTGGCCGAGGTGGGCCCCGCCGCGGTCGGCGGTGAAGTCGTGGTACACCGCCGTCAGCTTCAGGCTCTTCAGCGGCCCGGCCGGCGCGAAGGTGTAGGCGCCGCCGCCGTTCACGTCGCGGATGCCGTTGGCGGGCGTGGTCAGGAAGACGTCGGCCCAGCCCTGGAACGCGTGCAGGGTGGCCAGGGGCGTGCCGAAGCCGCGCACGCCGTTGCCGCCCAGGCGCTCGTAGGCGACGAAGGCCGAGGCCTTCTTCGTCTTCAGCCCGGCCGAGAGGTCGAGGTAGGTCAGGGCGAAGGGCGCGGGGCTGTTGCGCCAGTCGGTCTGGCGGGCGGCCTCGGCCTCGTAGGTGAGCGAGACCCCGCCGCCGACCGGATGGGCGCCGGCGAAGCGCCCGCCCCAGGTCGCCGACGACTGCGCCGCGGCGTTGTCGAACTCGAGCAGGTAGCCGTAGCCGGTGAGCACCCCGTAGGGCGTCTTCACGTCGGCCTGCATCAGGTGCGTGGCCCCATGCCATTCTCCCTGCGGGCTGTCGTGGCCGAACACGCGGTGGACGCGTCCGACATAGGCGTAGGTGAAGGTCACGTCCTTCAGCGGTTTCAGGCTCGCCCTGACCGCATCGAAGGTCTGCTCGTTCTGGCGGAAGCCGGAATTGCCGACGAAGCGGGCGTCGCCGAGGATGATCCTCTGGCGCCCGACGACGACCTCGCCCGAGGCGCCGGCGCCGAGGGATCCCGCCCACGACACCTGGGCGCGGTTGATCTCCGTGCCGGCGGGGTCCGGGACGACCGGATAGGGCTTGCCGTCGTAGCTGTTGTTGTAGCGCTCGCCGATGGCGGCGACGTTCTCGATCTCGCCCAGGGCCCTGAAGCCGTCGAACGCCGGCGTCTCGTAGCCGAGGCGGGTTCGCCAGGTCAGGGCCTCCGCCCCCTGGGGAAAGCCGTCCTGCTCGACGCTTTCGAAGCGCAGACGCGAGTCGATGATGATGTGGCCCTGGTCGGCGGCCTGGGCCGCGGCCGGGACCGAGAGGCTGAAGGCGGCGCCCGCCAGGGCGGCCTTCCAGGAAGGGTGGATCATGCGGCCTGTCGTCTGGAGATGACGGTGAAGCGTCTCGCGCCGTCCGGCGGGGCGGCGGGGTCGGCGGGCGGCGGGGCGAGCCGCGTGGCGAGGATCGCGGCCAGGGCGGCAAGCGCGGGGTCCTCCGCATCGCGGGCGGCGGAGATCACCTTGGTCCAGGCCTCGTCGCCGCCGTGGTTGACGAACTCGCGCGTCGCGGCGCGCACGAACTCGGCCGGCGCCATGCCGGCGTCCTCGGCGGCCGCCTCGACGCGCGCGGCGAGGCCCGCGTCCGCAGCGGCAAGCCACGGCAGCAGGCGGTCGGCCTCGGCGCCCTGGCCGATCAGGGCGCCCAGGAACGGGGCCGGGCCCTCGACAGCGCCGTCGTCGGCGAGGCTGAGGGCGACGCCCTGGGCCGCGGCCGCCTCGGCGAGATCCAGCAGATAGCGGGCGGCCGCGCCGTCCCAGCCGCGCCGGCGCAGGTGGTCGCGGATCTGGTCCTCGACCTCCTCGAAGGCGATGTCGCGGCCGTCTATGCGCCGGTCGAGCCGCACCACGTGCCAGCCGAAGCGCGAGCGCACCGGCTCGGCGCCGATCTGGCCGGGGACGAGCGCCAGCAGCGCGGCCTCGACCTCGGGGGCGAGGTCGCCGGAGCTCAGCTGGCCCAGGCTGCCGCCGACGCCCCCGGAGGGGCACAGCGAATAGGCCTCGGCCAGGGCGGCAAAGCGTTCGGGCCGGCGGCTCAGTTCCTGGACCAGGCCGAGGGCGGCGCCCTCGTTGTCGGTCAGGATGTGCGCGGCCTCGTAGAGGTCGGGCGTCCGTGGGCGGCGGGACTCGAACACGCGCCGGCACTCGGCTTCGCCGGGCTCGGGCGGGACCACCTCGGCCTCGAGCACCGCGCGGATCAGGGCCGACTCTTCGGTCTCCAGGCGGCCGTCCTCGTCGGGCTCGGGTTGCGGCGTCAGGCCCATGGCCTGGGCGCGGGCCAGCAGCAGCGCCTTGGTGGCGAGGGCGTCGCCTGCGGCGCGGCGCGCCTCGCCGGCGGAGAGCCCCGGGTGGTTCTGCGCCTCGCGGGCGATCAGGGTCTCGGGGATCTCGACCCCGTGGAAGACGGCGGTGCGCATCGGGGCGGTCACTCGGCGGGCTGGGAGGCGGGACGGGGGGCGGGCCGGGCGGCCTGGATGGTGGCGGCGTAGACGGGGGCGGCGGCTGGGCGCGGCGCCGGGATCGGCCGCTTGGTGCGCACCAGCTGCCAGCCGCGGCGGTTCAGGTACCAGACCGGGGCCGAGAGCATGTGCACGAGGCGCGTGAACGGGAAGACGAGCAGGATCGTCATGCCCAGCATCAGGTGCGCCTTGAACACCCAGGCCGCGTCGGCGACGTAGCCGGCCGCGCCGGCCTGGAAGCTGAAGATCCCCTGGGCCCAGTTCATGAACTTCAGCATCTCGTGGCCGTCGCGGTGCTGCAGCGACACCGGGATGGTGCCCAGGCCCAGGCAGAGCTGGGTCAGGATCAGCACCAGGATGGCGATGTCGCCGAAGCTCGAGGTGTTGCGGATGCGCGGGTCGGTCAGGCGCCGGTGCAGGAGCAGGCTTCCGCCCGCCAGGGCCAGCAGGCCCGCCGAGCCGCCGGCGACGATGGCCAGCATCTGCTTGGCGCCGTGCGGCACGCCGAGGGCGTCGAACACCCAGATCGGCGTCAGGAGGCCGACGAAGTGGCCGCCGAAGATGGCGAGGACGCCCAGGTGGAACATCACCGAGCCGGCCACGAGCTGGCGCCGCCGCAGGAGCTGCGAGGAGCCGCTACGCCAGGTGTACTGCTCGCGGTCGAAGCGGATCACCGAGCCGATCGCGAGCACCGAGAGGGCGATGTAGGGGTAGACGCCGAACAGGATCTGGTTGAGGTCCATCGCTAGCTCCATCACGCGCCGACGGCGGGGGCGGCCGTCCGGCGCGATACGCGGGGGGCGCCCTCCATCGCCTTGACCATGGCCTCGGCTTTCGGGCAGCCGACGTCCGAGGGGCCGAAGGTGACCGCGGTCTCGGCCCACAGGCGGTCCATCGCCTCCAGGTCGTCGGGATTGTCGTCGGGCTCGGCCATCAGGGCGGCCAGGGCCTCGGCGTCGACCGGGCTGGCCGCCAGCGCGGCCAGGGCGCCGAACACGGCGCGGTAGGGGCTCTGGCGCTTGTGCAGTCGCTCGCCGAGCGCCGACAGCACATGCGCCGCCTCGCCGAGCAGGGAGGCCGCCTCCGCGTCCGGCAGGGTCGACAGGAACTCCAGGAACACCGGCAGGTGGTCGGGCAGCTCGTTGGCCGACAGCTCCAGGCCGTGGCTGCGGTAGAGCTCCAAAAGGCCGACCATGGCCTGGCCGCGGTCGCGGCTTTCGCCGTGCACGTGCTCGTAGAGGTTCAGCGACAGCGAGCGGGTGCGGTCGAACAGCCAGACATAGCGTTCCTGCAGGTCGAAGAGGTCGCCCTGGGCGATCTCGTCGGCGAGCTTGCGCAGGGCGCCGCGGATCGCCCGCGGCAGGCGCGTCTCGGCCTCCAGCGCCTCGGCCGCGGCCGGGGCCAGGGCCTGCAGGTCCTCGGTCGGATAGGTCAGCAGAAGGGCGAGCGCCCGGTAGGCGAGGGCCATGGGGTCAGGCCTCCGTCTTGGCGCGCGAGCGCCGGTTGACGCCGAAGAGGCCGACTTCCGTGTGCCCGCCCGAGCAGCCGTTGCCGAAGGTGAAGCCGCACGACCCACGCAGGTCGTAGGCGTCCTCGGCGCTCTCGCGATGCGTCGTCGGGATGACGAAGCGGTCCTCGTAGTTGGCGATGGCCATGATCCGGTACATCTCCTCCACCTGGGCGGCGGAGAGGCCGACGCGTTCGGCCAGGCGATGGTCGACGACGCCGTCGACGGTCTTGGCGCGCATGTAGCCGCGCATGGCCAGCATCCGCTCCAGGGCCAGGACCACGGGCGGCTCGTCACCGGCGGTCAGCAGGTTGGCGAGGTACTTCACAGGGATGCGCAGGGACTTCACGTCCGGCATCTCGCCGTCGGTCTCCAGGGCGCCGGCGGCGGCGGCCGACTGGATCGGCGACAGCGGCGGCACGTACCAGACCATCGGCAGGGTCCGGTATTCGGGGTGCAGCGGGAAGGCGACCTTCCAGTCGATCGCCATCCTGTAGACCGGGCTCGCGCGCGCCGCCTCGAGCCAGGCTTCCGGCACGCCGTCGGCGCGGGCCTGGGCGATCACCGCCGGGTCGAACGGGTCGAGGAAGAGGTCGAGCTGGGCCTGGTAGAGGTCCTTCTCGTCCGGCGCCGAGGCGGCCGCCTCGATGCGGTCGGCGTCGTACAGGAGGACGCCCAGGTAGCGGATGCGCCCGACGCAGGTCTCCGAGCACACGGTCGGCTGGCCGACCTCGATGCGCGGGAAGCAGAAGGTGCATTTCTCCGACTTACCGGAGCTCCAGTTGTAGTAGATCTTCTTGTACGGGCAGGCCGAGACGCACATGCGCCAGCCGCGGCACTTGTCCTGGTCGATGAGGACGATGCCGTCCTCCTCGCGCTTGTAGATGGCGCCGGACGGGCAGGCGGCGACGCAGGCCGGGTTCAGGCAGTGCTCGCACAGCCTCGGCAGATACATCATGAAGGTGTTCTCGAAGGCGCCGTAGATCTCCTTCTCGACGCCTTCGAAGTTGTAGTCGGCCGACCGCTTGGCGAACTCGCCGCCGAGGATCTCCTCCCAGTTCGGCCCGCGCTCGATCTTCTCCATGCGCTCGCCGGTGACCTTCGAGCGCGGCCGGGCGGTCGGGAAGGCCTTCACCTCGGGCGAGGTCTGCAGGACGCCGTAGTCGAAGTCGAACGGCTCGTAGTAGTCGTCGAGCTCGGGCAGGTCCGGGTTGGCGAAGATCTTCGACAGGATCCGCCACTTGGCGCCCATGCGCGGCTCGATGCGGCCGTTGGCCTTTCGCCGCCAGCCGCCGTTCCAGCGCTTCTGGTTCTCCCAGTCGCGCGGATAGCCGACGCCGGGCTTGGTCTCGACGTTGTTGAACCAGGCGTATTCGACGCCCTTGCGGTTGGTCCACACGTTCTTGCAGGTCACCGAGCAGGTGTGGCAGCCGATGCACTTGTCGAGGTTGAGCACCATGCCGATCTGAGCGCGGATCTTCATTTCTCGCGGCCTCCCTAAGACGCGGCGGCCGCGAGCGGCCCTTCGAGCCAGTCCACGCGGTTCATCTTGCGGACGACGACGAACTCGTCGCGGTTCGAGCCCACGGTGCCGTAGTAGTTGAAGCCGTAGGCGAGCTGGGCGTAGCCGCCGATCATGTGGGTCGGCTTCAGCACCGTGCGGGTGACGCTGTTGTGGATGCCGCCGCGCAGGCCGGTGATCTGCGAGCCCGGCGTGTTCACGATCTTCTCCTGGGCGTGGTACATGAAGGTCGTCCCCTCGCGGATGCGCTGGGAGACCACCGCCCGGGCCGTCAGGGCGCCGTTGACGTTGAAAAGCTCGATCCAGTCGTTGTCGGCGATGCCGGCCTTCTTCGCGTCGGTCTCGGAGAGCCACACCACCGGGCCGCCGCGGTTCAGCGTCAGCATCAGCAGGTTGTCGGAATAGGTGGAGTGGATGCCCCACTTCTGGTGCGGGGTGATGAAGTTCAGCACGATCTCGGTCTCGCCGTTCGGCTTGGCCCCCTTCACGTGCGTGGTCTTCAGGTCGATCGGCGGGCGGTAGACGCACAGGGCCTCGCCGAAGGCCCGCATCCATTCGTGGTCCTGGTAGAGCTGCTGGCGCCCGGTGAGCGTGCGCCACGGGATCAGCTCGTGCACGTTGGTGTAGCCGGCCGTGTAGCAGACGTGCTCGCTCTCGATGCCCGACCAGGTCGGCGAGGTGATGATCTTGCGCGGCTGGGCGACCAGGTCGCGGAAGCGGATCTTCTCGTCTTCCTTGGGCCGCGCCAGGTGGGTGTGGGCGCGGCCGGTCTGCTTCTCCAGCGCCGTCCAGGCCTTGACCGCGACCTCGCCGTTGGTCTCCGGCGCCAGCATCAGGATGGTCTCGCAGGCGTCGATGTCGCTGTCGATGCGGGCCAGGCCCCGGGTCTGGCCGTCCTCCAGGACTTCGCCGTTCAGGGCCTTCAGGGCCTCGACCTCGTGGCCGGTCTGCCAGGCGATGCCCTTGCCGCCGTTGCCGGCCTTGGCCATCAGCGGGCCCAGGGCCGTGTAGCGCTTGTAGACATTGGGATAGTCGCGCTCGACCAGGGTGATCTGCGGCATGGTCTTGCCGGGGATCGCCTCGCACTCGCCCTTCGACCAGTCGCGCACGTCGAACGGCTGGGCCAGTTCGGCGGCGCTGTCGTGCTGGATGGGGGTCAGGACCACGTCCTGCTCGACCCCCAGCACCTCGGGCGCGACGCGCGAGAAGGCCTTGGCGATGGCCTTGAAGATCTCCCAGTCCGACTTCGACTCCCACGCCGGGTCCACGGCCGCGCCGAGCGGGTGGATGAAGGGGTGCATGTCGGAGGTGTTGAGGTCGTTCTTCTCGTACCAGGTGGCCGTCGGCAGGACGATGTCCGAGTAGACGGCGGTGGTCGACATGCGGAAGTCGAGCGTCACCAGCAGGTCGAGCTTGCCCTCCGGCGCTTCGTCGCGCCAGGCGACCTCCACCGGCTTCCTGCCGCCGGTCTCGCCCAGGTCCTTGCCCTGCACGCCGTGCGAAGCGCCCAGCAGGTGCTTGAGGAAATACTCGTGGCCCTTGCCGGACGAGCCGAGCAGGTTCGAGCGCCAGACGAACATGTTGCGCGGCCAGTTGGCCGGATCGTCCGGGTCCATGCAGCTCATCTCGAGCGCGCCGCTCTTGAGCTGGCCGACCGTATAGGCCTTGGGATCGGCGCCCGCGGCGGCGGCGGCCTTGGCCACCTCCAGCGGATTGGTCTTCAGGGCCGGGGCCGAGGGCAGCCAGCCGAGGCGCTCGGCCTTGGCGTTGAAGTCGATCATCGCCCCGTTCCAGTCGCCCGCCGGTGCGGTCGGGGAGAGGATCTCGTCCAGGCCGACGGTCTCGTACCGCCACTGGTCGGAGTGGGCGTAGAAGAAGCTGGTGGAGTTCTGCTGCCGCGGCGGGCGCTGCCAGTCGAGTGCGAAGGCCAGCGGCGCCCAGCCGGTCTGCGGCCGCAGCTTCTCCTGGCCCACGTAGTGCGACCACCCGCCGCCGGACTGGCCGACGCAGCCGCACATGACCAGCATGTTGATGGCGGCGCGGTAGTTCATGTCCATGTGGAACCAGTGGTTCATCGCCGCGCCGATGATCACCATCGAGCGCCCATTGGTCTTTTCGGCGTTGCCGGCGAAGCCGCGGGCGACGGCGATGATCTGGTCGCGCGGCACCGTCGTGATCGCCTCGGCCCAGGCCGGGGAGTACGGCTCGACGTCGTCGTAGCTCTTCGGCATGTGCTCGCCGCCGAAGCCCTGGTCGACGCCGTAGTTGGCGAGGAAGAGGTCGTAGACGCTGGCCACAAGGGTCTCGCCCTCGGCCAGCTTCATCCGCTTCACCGGCACGTTGCGCGTCAGCACGTCCGGGTGGTCGGTCGAGGCGAAGCCGTTCGAGGCCGAGCCGCCGAAATAGGGGAAGCGCACGCCCGCGACCTCGTCGTGCACGCCCTTCAGGCCGAGGCGCAGGGTGACGTCACGCTCGCCGGAGGCCTTCTCCTCCAGGTTCCACTTGCCGTCCTCGCCCCAGCGGAAGCCGATGGAGCCGTTCGGCACGACGACCTCGCCCGTGGCTTCGTCGACGGCGACGGTCTTCCACTCCGGATTGTTCGTCTCGCCAAGGGCCTCGGCGAAGTCGGCGGCGCGCAGCAGGCGCTCTGGAACATAGCCGCCGTCCTGCGGGACCAGGCGCACCAGCATCGGCAGGTCGGAGTACCTGCGCAGGTAGTCGCGGAAATAGGGGACCTGCCGGTCGACGTGGAACTCCTTGAGGATCACGTGGCCGAAGGCCATGCCGAGGGCCGCGTCCGTGCCCTGCTTCACCGCCAGCCACAGGTCGGAGAACTTCGAGGCCTCGGAGTAGTCGGGGCAGATCACCACCGACTTGGCGCCGCGGTAGCGGGCCTCGGTGTAGAAGTGGGCGTCGGGCGTGCGCGTCTGCGGCACGTTCGAGCCCCACAGGATCAGGAAGCTGGAGTTGAACCAGTCGGCGCTCTCGGCGACGTCGGTCTGCTCGCCCCAGGTCTGCGGCGAGGCCGGCGGCAGGTCGCAGTACCAGTCGTAGAAGGAGCCGCAGACGCCGCCGATCAGCTGCAGGTAGCGCGCGCCGGCGGCGTAGGAGACCATCGACATGGCCGGGATCGGCGAGAAGCCGAACACCCGGTCGGGGCCCCACGTCTTGATCGTGTGGGCGTTGGCCGCGGCGATGATCTCGGTCGCCTCGTCCCAGGTGGCGCGAACGAAGCCGCCGGCGC
>DASZQQ010000584.1:0-5690 GCA_035549595.1 Caulobacteraceae bacterium | reverse complement strand
CGAACCACACGAACCACACGAACCACACGAACATTTCGGGGACCCTCGACCGAGCGGGCCAGGGCGCCGGCCCGTTCGTGTGGTTCGTGTGGTTCGTGGTTCGACTCCAGTCAGGCGCAGGCCCGTCTCTGCGGCGACGGGGGAGGGATTGGCGACTTGCGCTTTTTCAAACGGCCGTTAGTCAGAGTGCATTGCAACAAAGTCCATCCGGCCGCCTGCCGGCCCTATCGGTGATTTCGAGGTTTTCCCATGGCCGACGACGTCAATCTCCAGGTCGACGAGAAGCTGGACGACGACGAACCGGTACGGTTCGACTCCAGCCTGCCGCCCGAGATCGCCTCCCCGCTGGCCCCGTTCGAAGGCCGCGAACCCGACAGCCCGAAGTGGTTCAAGGACGCCGTGGCCCGCGCGCCGGAGCGGCGGATGGTCGCGGTCGACGGGGCGAACATCGAGCTCCTGACCTGGGGCGAGGTCGGCAAGCCGGGCCTGATCTTCGTGCACGGCAACAGCGCCCACGCCGACTGGTGGAGCTTCATCGCCCCGTTCTTCGCCGACGACTACCGCGTCGCGGCCCTGTCGCTGTCGGGCATGGGCGGGTCGGACTGGCGCGAGCGCTACTCCTTCGACGGCTTCGCGGCCGAGATCTGGGAATGCGCCAAGGCCGCCGGCCTCTACGAGGCGTCCGAAAAGCCGATCTACATCGGCCACTCCTTCGGCGGCTCGCAGGTGTTCTACTCCGCCTGCCACCACCCGGAACGCATGCGCGCCTGCATCATGATCGACACCGGCTTCGGCGGCCCGCCGTCGGCCGAAGAGATGCAGAAGATGCGCGAGCAACTGATCAAGGAAGGCCGTCACGACGAGGCCCGGCGCATGGGCGGGCCGCCGCAGCGCTCCAAGCCCAACCGCGTCTACGCCACGCTGGAAGAGGCGCTGACGCGCTTCCGCTTCATGCCGCCGCAGGTCCCGGGCAACCTCTACATCGCCGACTTCATCGCCCGCCGCTCGCTGAAGCGCGCGCCGATGCCCGACGGCTCCGGCGAGGGCTGGACCTGGCGCTTCGACCCCTTCATGTGGGGCCGCCTGGACCGCACCGGCATGCAGAGCCACGACGTCAGCCGCCTGGCGCCGCTGGCGCACATCCACGGCGACCGCTCTGGCATCATGCGCCGGCGCCACTCGGGCCAACCGTCGACCAGCCCGATCCCCGAGACGACGCCGCAGATCATGATCCCCGACAGCGAACACCACATCATGGTCGACCAGCCGCTGGCCCTCGTGGCGGCCCTGCGCGCGGTGCTCGCCCTCTGGCCGACTTGAGCCGGCGCCAGGGCTGGTGTACCCACCGGCCGCGCGTCAGGCGCTAAGACCAGGATTCCCAGGAGACCCGCCCGCGATGGCCCAGTCCTCGACCGAGTATCACCACGGCGACATGAACGTCACCGAACAGCAGGCGAGCTACCAGCTGTTCATGGGCCTGACGAAGTGGGGCTCTCTCGCCGTGGCCGTGGTGGTCCTGGCGCTGACCCTGTGGTTCTGCCTGGGCGTGGGCTTCTTCGGCGGGGCGATCCCGGCGGTGGTCCTGCTCGTGCTGGGCGTGCTGTTCCTTCGCGAAAAGCCGTCCCACTGATCGCGACGCGGCCGCCCTGGACACGGCCGTGAGTCGCTACCTAACGTCGAAGCGCCAGGGGCGGCGCGCCGTCCCGAGGGGGTAGTATGGCCATCGTCGCCGTGACCAAGGAACGCCGCGCGGACGAAACCCGCGTGGCCCTGACGCCCGAGGCCGCGAAGAAGCTGATCGCGCTGGGCCTCTCGGTGGTGGTCGAGAAGGGCGCCGGCGCCGCCGCGGCCATCCCCGACGCCGACTACGAAGCGGCCGGCGCGAGCCTGGCGGCCGACGTCAAGGCCGCGCTCAAGGACGCCGACATCGTCCTGAAGGTGCGCGGGCCGGTCGAGGAGGAGGTGAACGCGCTGAAGAGCGGCGCGATCGTCGTCGCCCTCCTCAACCCCTACCAGGAGAAGGCGCTGGTCGACGGCCTCGCCAAGGCCGGGGCGACCGCCTTCGCCATGGAGTTCGTGCCGCGCATCACCCGCGCCCAGGTGATGGACGCGCTGTCGTCCCAGGCCAATCTCGCCGGCTACCGCGCCGTGATCGAGGCGGCCGAGGCCTACGGCCGCGCCATACCGATGATGATGACCGCCGCCGGGACCGTCGCGGCGGCCAAGGTGTTCGTCATGGGCGCCGGCGTCGCGGGCCTGCAGGCCATCGCCACCGCCCGGCGCCTCGGCGCCGTCGTCACCGCCACCGACGTGCGGCCGGCCGCCAAGGAGCAGGTCGAGAGCCTCGGGGCCAAGTTCGTCGCCGTCGAGGACGAGGAGTTCAAGGCGGCCGAGACCGCCGGCGGTTACGCCAAGCCGATGAGCGAGGAGTACCAGGCCAAGCAGGCGGCCCTGGTCACCGAGCACATCAGGAAGCAGGACATCGTCATCACCACGGCCCTGATCCCGGGCCGACCCGCGCCCAAGCTCGTCAGCGCCGAACAGGCCGCGTCGATGAAGCCGGGCAGCGTGATCGTCGACCTGGCGGTCGAGCAGGGCGGCAACGTCGAGGGCGTGCTGGCCGGCCAGATCATCGAGCGCTCGGGCGTGAAGATCGTCGGCATCGCCAACCTGCCGGGCCGCATCGCCGCCGATTCCTCGGCGCTCTACGCGCGCAACCTGTTCGCCTTCGTCGGCCTGCTGGTCGGCAAGGAAGGCCAGCTGGAGCCGGACCTCGAGGACGAGATCCTCAAGGCGGCCCTGATCACCCACGGCGGCAAGGTCGTCCACCCGGCCCTGGCCCCCGCCTGAAGGAGCCCATCCCGATGGACGCCAGCGTCGTCGATCCCACCGTCTTCCGCCTGGCGATCTTCGTCCTGGCGATCTTCGTCGGCTACTACGTGGTCTGGAGCGTCACCCCGGCGCTGCACACGCCGCTGATGGCCGTGACCAACGCCATCTCGTCGGTGATCATCGTCGGCGCCCTGCTGGCCGCGGCCGCGCAGGCCTCCGGCGGCGGCGGCGCGGCCTGGGTCTCCAAGGGCTCGGGCGCGGTGGCCGCAGGCCTGGCGGCCGTGAACATCTTCGGCGGCTTCCTCGTCACCCAGCGCATGCTGGCGATGTACCGCAAGAAGCAGAAGTAGCCGGGGGCGAGCCAGTCATGAACGCCAACATCGCGGCCCTGGCCTATCTCGTCTCGGGCGTCCTCTTCATCCTCGCGCTGCGGGGCCTCTCCAGCCCCGAGACCAGCCGGCGCGGCAACCAGATGGGCATGATCGGCATGGCCATCGCCGTGGCCGTGACGCTTCTGACCCTCTGGGGCCAGCAGGCGCTGGACCCGGTGACCATCGGCCTGATCGTCGCCGGCGTCGCCGTCGGCGGCTCGGTGGGGGCGTTCATCGCCCGCCGCGTGCCGATGACCTCGATGCCGCAGCTGGTGGCGGCCTTCCACTCCCTGGTGGGCCTCGCCGCCTGCCTCGTGGCCGTGGCGGCGATCTACACGCCCTCGGCCTACGGCATCGCCACCGCCGACGGGGTCAAGCTGGAAAGCCTGATCGAGCTCTCGCTGGGCGTCGCCATCGGCGCCATCACCTTCACCGGCTCGGTGATCGCCTTCGCCAAGCTGAACGGCAACATGTCCGGCGCGCCGATCATCCTGCCGGCGCGGCACCTGCTGAACATCGCCATCGCGCTCTCCATCGTCGCCCTGATCGTGGTGCTGGTGCTGTCGGGCGGCGAGGCCAAGTGGGCGTTCTGGGGCATCTTCGGCCTGTCGCTCGTGGCCGGCGTCACCCTGATCGTGCCGATCGGCGGCGCCGACATGCCGGTCGTGGTGTCGATGCTGAACAGCTATTCCGGCTGGGCGGCCGCGGCGCTGGGCTTCACCCTCGAGAACATCACCCTGATCATCACCGGGGCCCTGGTCGGCTCGTCCGGCGCCATCCTCAGCTACATCATGTGCAAGGGGATGAACCGGTCCTTCATCTCGGTGATCCTGGGCGGCTTCGGCGGCGAGACGGCGGTGGCCGGCGGCAAGGTCGAGACGCGCCCGGTCAAGCAGGGCTCGGCCGAAGACGCGGCCTTCATCATGAAGAACGCCTCCAAGGTGATCATCGTCCCCGGCTACGGCATGGCCGTCGCCCAGGCCCAGCACGCGCTGCGCGAGATGGCCGACAAGCTGAAGGAGGAGGGGGTGGAGGTGAAGTACGCCATCCACCCGGTCGCCGGGCGCATGCCGGGCCACATGAACGTGCTCCTGGCCGAGGCCAACGTGCCCTACGACGAGGTGTTCGAGCTCGAGGACATCAACGCCGAGTTCCCGACCGCGGACGTCGCCTTCGTCATCGGGGCCAACGACGTCACCAACCCGGCCGCCAAGACCGACCCGCAAAGCCCGATCTTCGGCATGCCGATCCTCGACGTGGAGAAGGCCCGCACCGTGCTCTTCGTGAAGCGCGGCATGGGCTCGGGCTACGCCGGGGTCGAGAACGAACTGTTCTTCCGCGACAACACCATGATGCTGTTCGCCGACGCCAAGAAGATGGTCGAGGGCATCGTCAAGGCGCTGTAGCGGCCCGGGCGGCGACGCTCCGCGCTTCAGCCCGGCCGCGCCACGGGCGGCCGACGCCAGCAGCATCGCCGGGACCAGCCGGGCGAGGGCGCGCGCCCGGCGAGTCCCGCCTTCGCACCGCGAACGCGAAAAAAGAGCGCCCTGACGTCTCTCAACTGTCGCATGCGGCGCCTAAATCATCCGCATGGGGCCGTTTTTGCGCGCGGTGGGATGGATCGTCCTGGCCGTGATCGCCTACATCGCGCTGGGAGGCGCCATGACCGCAGCCGCGGGAAGCCCGAAGCCAAGGGGCCAGCTCTACGACATCGGCGGCGGCCGGCGCCTGCACATGCTGTGCGAAGGCCCGGCCACGGGCGCCGGACCGACCGTGCTGCTCGAGGCGGGCGCCTTCGGCTTCTCGGCCGACTGGGGCGCCGTGCAGCCTCTGCTCGCGGCGGAGGGCGTGCGCAGCTGCGCCTACGACCGGGCCGGCCTCGGCTTCTCCGATCCCGGCCCGGCGCCGCGCGACGGCCTGGCCGTGGCCGAGGACCTCGAAAAGCTGCTGGCGGCGTCGGGCGAGCAGGGGCCCTTCATCCTCGTCGGCCACTCGATGGCCGGGCTGCGCCTTCGCCTGTTCGCCGCGCGCAACCCGGACAAGGTGGCGGGCCTGGTGCTGGTCGACGCCGCCACGCCCGAGGCGATGGACCACGCGGCCATGCGCGGCTTCGTCAGCCAGTTCGCCAATCTCACGCGCCTGGCCGCCGTCGGCGCCCAGGCGGGCCTGTTCAAGCCTCTGATGGGCACGTCGTTCGGCGACAAGATCGGTCTTTCCGGCCCGGCCTCGGCCGAGAAGCGCTGGTCCTTCGCCAACGGCCGCCACAACCGCTGGGCCGCCGAGGAGGTGGCCGAGTGGCCGCTTACGGCGCAGCAGGCGCGTGAGGCCGGCCCGCTCGATCCGCGCTGGCCGGTCGCCGTGATCACCGCCGGCGCCCCCGGCAAGCGCTCCGGCTGGAAGGAGATCCAGGCGGCGCCGGCCGAGGCTTCGCGCCACGGCTATGTGCGTCACGTCGAAGGCGCCGCCCACGCCACCCTGCTGGGCCCC
>DASZQQ010000583.1:0-4789 GCA_035549595.1 Caulobacteraceae bacterium | reverse complement strand
CGCCGACGAGGCGTTGATGCTGAACACGGCCGGTGAGGTCGCCTGCGCGGCGGCGGCGAACCTGTTCTGGGTCGAGGCCGGCGCGCTCGTCACCCCGGCGCTCGAGTGCGGCGTGCTGGACGGGATCGTGCGCGCACGGCTGATCGCCCTGGCCAGGGCCGCGGGCGCCGAAGTGCGCGAGGTGCGGGTGGGGGCGGACGCCCTGGGCGGGGCGGAGGGCCTCTTCCTCACCAACAGCCTGATTGGCGTGCGGCCGGTGGCGAGCCTCGACGGACTCCCCGTTCCGTCGCACCGGCTGCTCCAGGCCGCGGCCGGCTGGATCGCCGACGTCGCCTGAAGACGAGCGGCCGGCTCAGCAGTCCGAGCAGGCCACCGTGTCCGACAGGCGCGGACGCAGGTAGTACTTGTTGGTGAAGGTGATCGGCGTGTGGATGATGTAGCTGATCGGCGAGGTGTAGGTGTAGCTGATCTCGGACATGATCACGCTCTGGCTGGCGGCGACGACACCGGAGTCGACGGTGATCGAGGCGTTCTTGCCGTACGGGGTCATGCCGCTGGCCTCGCTCCAGGCCACGGTGGTGGCCCCCTGCGCATTCGCGACGATGCTGGTGATGCGCATCTTCAGGGGGCTGGTGGGGAACGGCGAGATGATGGTCTGGCCGACGACCCACAGGTCCGTGAAGTTCGAGGCCTGGATGGTCGTGCCCTGGGCGACGAGGTCGCCCATGGTCGAGGCCGCGTGCGCCAGGCGCCGCTGCGCCAGCATCGCCTGGGTCAGCTCGGCGACGCCGAAGTAGAGGGTGATCAGCACCGGGCCGATGAAGGCGAACTCGATCGCCGCCACGCCGGCGTTGGCGCGCCAGAACCGGTTCAGCATCCGAAGGACAGCCATCTCAGGGCGCTCCGCAATTGCCGCTGGTGCCCCAGTTCTCGTTCCGGAACGCGGACGCGAAGCTGATCAGCTTCTTGTTCCCGCCGAGATCCGGCAGGCCCGGGCTGAAGGTCGGGGCGATGATGGTGTAGGGATAGAACACCCGCACCAGCACGATGCTGCAGTAGGTGCCGTCGTTGAACTGCAGCTGCGAGGTGTCGATGGCGCCGTTGTTGACCGGCGTCGTGACGTTGATGGCCGAGAACGTGCCGAAGGTGCGCACGTCGACGCTGAGGTTGGCGGTGCAATCGGACGACGACACCCACGACATGTTGCTGCAGATCGCGGCTTTGAAGGCCGCGGCGGTGTTGTTGCCGCCGGTCTGCAGCTGGCCCGTGCGGATCTGACGCGCCGCGTTCACCGTCGCGCTCTCGATCGTGGTCGAGGCCATGAACAGCAGCGCCAGCTGCAGCGTGCCGAACAGCAGCATGAAGAAGGGCAGGGCGATCAGGGCGAACTCGACCGCCGTCGCCCCCTCGCGCGCGGCGAGGAAGCGGCGCAGATGCGCCTGCAGGCGGTCTTTCAGACCCGGTTTCACGGCTTCACGCGCCCTTGGAAGTCACCCCATCAGGCGAGGACTATGGCGCCTTACCGCTAAGAGACGTTTAAGGGGTGGGGCCGCCCTGCGCAGAATTTGTCTCGCCGTTGTGGGCGCGGCCCGCGTAGTCGTTGAAGGGTGGGGCCCAGGCGTCGTACGGCGCCGAGCCGCCGGTGCGCTCGCCCGGCATCGGCGTGCGCTCGCACTTGTAGGCGCAGGCGTAGTTGTAGACGTCCGGCCCGCGATAGACCGAGACCCGGTTCTGGTCGGGCGCAGAGATCAGCACCTGGCTGTTCATCATCGGCCGGCCGTCGCGGTCGGTGATCATCAGGTTGGTGACGCCGTAGGTCTTGCCCATCACCAGGATGTGGTGGTCGTCGAGCACGGTCACGTCGGCCACCATCGGGTTGCCCACGATCACGTCGCGCGCCGGACGCGGGATGGTGACCCGCGCCGCCTGGTCGATGTTGACGAAAATCGGCGCCGCGGCGGCCCAGGCGGGCGCGGCGAGGGCGGCGATGACGGCGATGAGCGTGCGGCGCATGGGCGTGATTCCGGAAAGTCGACGGCCAGAGGCTCCCCTGGAATGGTCAACAAAGCTTGAATCCCCCCGTGGCCCCTCGCGCGCGCGTATCGATTCACGCTTACGGTCCGAAATCGCCCCATGGTTAACAGAAACTAATAGTAAACCTGAGTAAACCAAACAAAAAATCTGGCCAATACTTCCATGTTTACTGGCCGTTAAACGGGCCGTGCGAGATTGGCGTCGTGTTCGGGGGCGAGCAGGCCAGACAAGGCTTGATCCCTCACTAGCCTGCTTGCAGATCAAGGAGATCAAGCATGTCCAAGTTCGTTACGCGCTTCATGAAGGACGAGTCGGGCGCCACGGCCATCGAGTACGGCCTGATCGTGGCCCTGATCGCGGTGGTCATCATCGGCGCCGTGCAGACGCTCGGCACCAACCTGAAGACCAGCTTCACCTCCGTCGGCACCTCGATCCGCTAAACGCGGACGACAAGACGGAACACCCGGGAGGGCCGCGGCGCACGACGCCGCGGCCCTTCTGCTTTGTGAGGGGGAGCGGGCCCCGCAGAGGCTCCGCCAGGCCCGCGCCGGAAGGCCGCAGGCCGGAAAATCTATACTAACAGAGATTCACCCTGATCCTTCACCTGGACTTAATGTCGGGTCGCGAACATCCCGCTGTACTTGGAGCGGGGGCGCCTCAGTGACAGCGCCTTGGCTAGGATCTCAGAAGGAGCCTTGAGCATGTCGAAGTTCTTCCAGCGTTTCGTGCAAGACGAATCCGGCGCTACCGCCATCGAATACGGCCTGATCGTCGCCCTGATCGCCGTGGTGATCATCGGCGCGGTGCAGACGGTGGGCAGCAACCTGAACACCAGCTTCACCTCGGTGGGCACGTCGATCCGCTAAGGCGGCGGACCATCCCGCTTCGAGAGGGCCGCGGCGACGAGCCGCGGCCCTTTTGCTTTGTGGGCTCTGGAGCCTTCCCCCGGTCAGGTCGAAACGACCTGACCGGGACAAGAAGGCTCGATTCCTTGAATTTGAGCGCCTCCTGGTCGCCAAACCGGTTCCCACTTTGGCGGGAGGCGCTCTGCTCCCGATCTCGGGAAACCATTGGTTCACCGAAACGGGCGACGCTCGGCGAAGCTGAAAGAGACGTTTCACGCCCATGCCGCTCGACCTCGTCCGCCCCGCCCTGATCGCGGTGTTCGCCCTGCTGGTGATCCTCGCCGCGGTGCGGGACCTCACCAGCTTCACGATCCCCAACTGGATTTCTGCGGCCCTGGCGGTGGCGTTCCTGCCCGCGGCCCTGTCGGTCGGCCTTCCCTGGGCCCAGCTCGGGATCTGCGCGGCGGTCGGCGCCGGCATGCTGGTGGTCGGCGTGGTGATGTTCGCCCTGCGCTGGGTGGGCGGGGGCGACGCCAAGCTGATGGCGGCGGCGTCGCTGTGGCTGGGCCTGCAGGGCCTGGCGCCCTTCGTGATCTACACCGCCCTTGCCGGCGGCGCCCTGGCGCTGCTGCTGGTGGGCATGCGCTCGGCCTGGGTGCGGCCTCTGGCGGCCGCGGGACCGCAGTGGGTCGACCGCCTGGCGACACCGGGCGGCTCGGCGCCCTACGGCGTGGCCATCGCCGTCGGCGCCCTGCTGGCGTTCCCGCAAGGCGTGCTGCTGCAAGGGGCTGCCCTGCTCGGGTAGACCCAATGGCCGAGTTTAGGCCGCCGTTAACCATGGGGCGGCAGTCTCGCGAGGCGCCAGAAGGGCGACACAGCGAATCAAACCGGGGGCGGCGTCGGAATATCGGCGGCGGCCAGATTTCCACCTGCTGGGCGGGAGCCGCGGCGCAACGATGAATCCTGTTCGAATCGTCATCCTGGCGGTAGCGGCCGTGGCGGCCATCGCCGTGGCGCTGCTCCTGCGCAACGTCGCCTCCAAGCCCAAGGCCGCTCCGGCGCCCATGGTGATGACGGCGCCGAAGCCGACCACCCGCGTCCTGGTGGCCGCGCGCGACCTGCCGATCGGCACGCGCCTGTCGCCCCAGGACATGTCCTGGCAGCCCTGGCCCGCCGACGCCCTGAACCCCAGCTGGATCAGCGACGGCGTCAAGACCGAACCCAAGCCCCAGGGCGCCGCGGGCGCCGCCAGCGAGGCGGCGACGGCGGCCAAGGACGTCGTCACCGGCGGCGGCCCGGCCATGCAGGCCCTGGTCGGCGCCATCGTCCGTTCGGACATGGCCAAGGGCGAGCCGATCGTCGCCGGGAAGATCGTCCGCGGCGGCGACGGCGGCTACATGTCGGTGGTGCTGAAGCCGGGCATGCGCGCGATCGCCATCCCGGTGAACACCGAGACCGGCGTCGGCGGCTTCATCCAGCCCGGCGACCGCGTCGACCTGCTGCAGAGCTACGCCGACAACAACCGCAAGGGCGGCCCTGGCTTCGTCAGCCGAGCGGTGGTCTCCAACGTGCGCGTGCTGGCGGTCGACCAGACCACCGACCCGCCGAAGAACGGCAAGAGCTCGGTGGCGGCGACCATCACCCTCGAAATCCCCGCCGAGACGGCCGACCAGGTGGTCGAGGCCAAGGTCCGCGGCGGCCTCATGCTCGCCCTGCGCTCCTACGCGGACATGAGCGGCGGTCCCTCGAACGGCGCCGCCAGCGGCGTGGACGGCGTGCGCGTCTTCAAAGGCAGCTCCTTCAACCAGGTGACCGTGTCGCGATGAGAACCCCTTCGACCGCCGCCGCCCGCAGCGCGCTCGTCCTCGCGGCCCTGGCCTGCGCGCTCCCCGCGCCGCTGGCGCTCGCCC
>DASZQQ010000582.1:0-6774 GCA_035549595.1 Caulobacteraceae bacterium | reverse complement strand
GGGAGTGCGCGAAAGCGCGCTTCCGGGATCGCCGAAACCCGCGGCGCGCGCCGCATTTCACCACGAAGGACACAAAGGACTCGAAGACCACGAAGGGGCTACTGGCGCGGCTCGACCTGCGTCAACCGGCCCCGGCTCCGTGCTCTTCGTGTCCTTTGTGTCCTTCGGGGTCCAAGGGGGCATCGCCGACTCCTTCGACGCCGACGGACGAACCTCAGGCCCGCTCGGGGATCACGACCTGCATGGAGCGGTAGGCGCGCAGGAAGCAGGACTTCAGGCGCACCGGCTCGCCGACGATCTCGATGCGCGGGAAGCGCTTGAGGATCTCTTCCCAGACGATCTTCAGCTGCATCTCGGCCAGGCGCATGCCCACGCAGCGGTGGATGCCGAAGCCGAAGGAGACGTGGTGGCGCGGGCGCTCGCGGTCGACGATGAAGGCCTCGGGCCGGTCGATCGCGGTGTCGTCGCGGTTGCCCGAGACGTACCACATCACGACCTTGTCTCCGGCCTTGATGGTCTTGCCGCCCAGGGTGAAGTCGCTCTTGGCCGTGCGGCGCATATGGGCGACCGGCGTCTGCCAGCGGATGATCTCGGGCACCATGGAGTCCAGCAGGGCCGGGTCGGCGCGCACCTTGGCCAGCTGGTCGGGGTTCTGGGTCAGGGCCACGAGGCCGCCGCTGATCGAGTTGCGGGTGGTGTCGTTGCCGCCGACGATCAGCAGCAGCAGGTTGCCCAGGAACTCCATCAGCGGCATGTCCTTGGTCGCCTCGCCGTGCGCCAGCATGGAGATCAGGTCGTTCGCCGGGGGCGCCGCCGCCCGCTGGTCCCAGAGGTTCTTGAAGTAGAAGGCGCAGCCCATCAGCTCGGCGCGCGCCTCCTCCTGGGTCATGGTGTCCGACATGTCGGTGGTGGCCAGGTCCGACCAGAAGGTCAGCTTGCGCCGCTCCTCGAACGGGAAGTCGAACAGGGTCGCCAGCATCTGGGTGGTCAGCTCGATCGACACGCGGTCGACCCAGTCGAACGGCTCGCCGATCGGCAGCTCGTCGAGGATCTTGCTCGCCCGCTGGCGGATCAGCGGGGCGAAGTTGTTGAGGTTGTCCGACGAGACGATCGGCTGGATCACCTTGCGCTGCTGGTCGTGCTTGGGCGGATCCATGGCGATGAACATCGGCGTGTCGAAGTCGCCCTCGACCGGGTCGTAGATCGAGATCGCCCGCTCGGACGAGAACACCTGGTGGTTGGTCTCCACCGCGACGATGTCCTCGAACTTGGTCACCGACCAGTAGGGGCCGAACTCGCTCTCGGCGCAGTAGTGCACCGGGCTCTCGCGCCGCAGGCGCTCGAAGAACGGCCAGAAGGTGTTGGTGACGAAGCGGTCCTGGACGCTGACGTCGATCTTGTCGAGCGGTGTCGAATAGGCCTCCGCGCGCGCGGCGTCGAAGATGGCGTCGTCGGCCATGGTCCTGGCCTCCCTTGTTCCCGTTCCCTTGTCCGGAAGCTGACACCCGCCCGCGCCGCGCGGCAAGCCTCGCCGGCGTTAAACCTTGGTCATGGTCGTCACGTGGCGGCAGCCTTGCCTTCCGGCGCGGTTCGTTGTGAGACGGGCGCCCGCAACGCTTCAAGGAGGAACAGCGCTATGCAGCCGGTCGAATTCAAGGATCTGCCGGGCCTGGTGGGCCAGGAGACGGGCGTCTCCGACTGGCTGGAGATCACCCAGGACCGCGTCAACAAATTCGCCGACGCCACCGGCGACCACCAGTGGATCCACGTCGACGTCGAGCGCGCCAACCGCGAGATGGGCGGCCCGATCGCGCACGGCTACCTGACGCTGTCGCTGATCCCGTTCCTGTCGGCCGGCCTGATGCCGGTGAAGGGCGTCGCGCGGGGCATCAACTACGGCTCGGACAAGGTGCGATTCACCAACATGGTGCGCGTCGGCAAGCGCGTGCGCCTGCGCCAGAAGCTGATCGGCGTCGAACCCAAGTCCGGCGGCCTGCAGATCAAGAACCAGTGCACGATCGAGATCGAGGGCGAAGACCGCCCCGCCTGCGTCGCCGAGACGATCACGGTCCTCTACGGGGCTTGAGCCGCTAGCTCTCCTCCCCCTTTGGGGGAGGGGGACCGCCGAAGGCGGTGGAGGGGGCTCCAGCTCGACGCCAGCGACGCAATCCGCTGGAGCCCCCATCGTCTCGTCGCTACGCGCCGATCCACTTCCCCCAGAGGGGGAAGAGAGCGCCGCTCGTCTACCGCGCCACGGCGGCGGAGTCGGCGGTCGCCGCCACGGGGATGCCCATGAGGCTGGCGGGGGTCGAGTCCTGCGGGGCCTGGGGCGCGCGCGGGTCGTCGAGCAGGGCCAGGGTCTCCTTGATGAAGCGGGCCTGGGTGACGATGCCGATCTCCAGGTTCTGGCTGCCGAGCTCGACCTCCTGGGTCAGGATGCCGGCGATCAGCGGATCGCCCGCCGAGCCGTCGGCCTTGTGCGTCACCGGCACGTAGACCGGGCCGCCGGAGTTGCCGGGGAAGACGCTGAAATCCAGCAGGAAGGTCGGGAAGGCCTTGGTCGGCGCCAGCGGATAGGACGCCACGCGCCCGGCGCGCAGGATCGGGAAGCCGGCGGCGTTGGACGACAGGCCCTTGGGGAAGCCCAGCGCCATCATCTCGTCGCCGGGGCCGACGCCGTTGGCCGCGAAGGAGCCCTCGTCGGCCAGCCAGGCCTTGGGGATCGCCGCCTTGGCGAAGGCGGGCGGAACATTGATCGCGATCGCCGCGACGTCGCGCGAGCCGTGCTGGGTCCACAGCTCATGACCGTGCGAGCGGATGGCGAAGGTCTGCGGCGCATAGCTCCACGAGCCGTCGGCGTTCTCGATGCGATAGCCGATCGTGGCCCGGTCGCCCGGCATCTTGTTGAACACGTGGTTGGCCGTGATCAGCACAACCCGAGGTCGTCCATCCGGAGTGGGGTCCGAAACCAGGAACCCCGTGCCGACCGTGCGCGTGCCGTCCCCGAGCGGCTGCTCGAGCTGAACCGTCGCCTGCATGAGGTCGACGGACATGTCGATCGCCATCGACGCCCCCCTACCCAAACCCTTGAAGTATCAGATGATGCGCCTCGCATTTGACCAAATCCTTAGCGCCGCACAAGCTGCCGCCATGCCGCACCGCCCCTTCGCCCTGATCACCGGAGCGTCCGCGGGCCTCGGCGCAGCCTTCGCCCGGGCCTACGCGGCCCGCGGGACGGATGTCGGCCTCGTCGCGCGGCGGCGCGACAGGCTGGAAAGCTTGGCCGCACAACTCCAGGCGGAGCACGGGATCGAGGCGGTTCCGATCGTCGCCGACCTGGCGGAATTCGGCGTCGAGACGGCGGTGCTTCAGGCCGTCGCCGATCGCGGCCGCGCCGTTGACATTCTGGTGAACAACGCCGGCTTCTCGATCCCGCAGAGCTTCGCGGCCGTGCCCTGGGCCCGCCAGAGGGACTTTCTGATGACCCTGGTGGTCAGCGCCTGCGGCCTGGCGCACGAAGTGATTCCCGGCATGGCGGCCCGTGGCCGAGGCTCGATCATCACCGTCGCCTCGATGGCGGCGTTCGCGCCGGGGGCGGCGGGGCACAGCCTCTACCCGGGGGCCAAGAGCCTGGCGGTCAAGTTCAGCCAGGCCCTCGACGCGGAGTATCGCAAAGCGGGTATCCGCGTCACCGCCGTCTGCCCCGGCTTCGTGAAGACCGAGTTCGCCGAGGCCAACAACACCCAGCACCTGATGGACGAGTCGCCGCGCCTGTTCTGGCAGAGCGCCGATGCGGTGGTGGAGGCCACGATCCGGGCCAACGACCGCGGCAAGGTCGTGGTCGTGCCCGGCTGGCACAACCAGGTCGCTGCAATACTGCTGAGATATCTGCCTGAACCATGGGTGTCCGCGGCGGTGCGCGCCGGTTCGGCGAAGTACCACCTGGAAGCCTGAGGGGAGGGACGGGCGATGACGGCCAGCTTCGACGTGGTGATCGTGGGCTCGGGCGCCGGCGGGGCGACCCTGGCCCAGCGCCTGGCGCCGACGGGCAAGAAGATCCTGATCCTGGAACGCGGCGAGCACCTGCCGCGCGAGGCGGAGAACTGGAGCCCGCGCGCGGTCTTCATCCAGCACCGCTACCGCACCCAGGAGAAGTGGTACGACAAGCACGGCCACGCCTTCACGCCGAACACCCACTACTGGGTCGGCGGCAACACCACCTTCTACGGCGCGGCCCTGATGCGGCTGAAGAAGGGGGACTTCGAGGAGACGCAGCACGCGGGCGGAATCTCGCCGGCCTGGCCGATCAGCCTGGCGGACCTCGCCCCCTACTACGCCGAGGCCGAGACCCTGTGGCAGGTGCACGGCCACCGCGGCGTCGACCCAACCGAGACCGGCGACGAGCCGCCCTACGCCTGGCCGGCCGTCGAGCACGACCCGGGCATCCGCGCCCTGAAGAGCCACTGGGAGAACCAGGGCTGGCGCCCGTTCGCCCTTCCCATCGGGGTGCGCCTGGACGCCCAGCACCCCGTCACCTCGGCCTGCATCAAGTGCAAGACCTGCGGCGGCTATCCGTGCCTGCTGCGGGCCAAGTGCGACGCCCGAACCGTGGCGATCGAGCCTCTGCTGGACGCGCCGAACGTCACCTTGCTCACCGGACGAAAGGTCGTGCGGCTGGAGACCGACCCCACCGGCAAGCGCGTCACCGAGGTGGTGTGCGAGACCGAGCACGGCGAAGAGCGCTGGAGCGGCGACATCGTCGCCGTGGCCGCCGGCGCGGCGCCGACTGCCGCCCTGCTGTTGAAGTCGGCCAACGCCGCCCACCCGAACGGCCTCGCCAACGGCTCCGACCAGGTCGGGCGCAACTACATGTTCCACACCCTGACGGCCATGGTCTCCATGACCGCCGCCCACTGCGAGATCACCTTCCCCAAGACGCTGGCGGTGAACGACTTCTACTGGAAGGACCCGCGCGGCGGCTTCGACTTCCCGATGGGGCACATCCAGCTCCTGGAATACATGAGCGGCCAGACGCTGGAGGGCGAGGTCTCGGACTGGCTGCCGCCGGCCCTGGTGCCCGACACGCTCTCGGGCGCGCTCGCCGAGCGCATGCTGTCGATGCTGGTGATCTCCGAGGACCTGCCGCACCCCGACAACCGCGTGCGCTGGACGAGCGACGGGCGCATCCACCTCGACTACGAGCACAACAACCTCGCCGGCCACGAGCGGCTGGTGAAGACGCTGGACGCCTCGCTCGACGGCTTCGCCGACCGCACCCACCCGATCAGCCAGCACCATTTCCAGATGTCGACCCTGCTGCCGCTCTACGGCACCGCCCACCAGTGCGGCACGGTGCGGTTCGGCCACGATCCGAAGAGCTCGGTGCTGGACCCGAACTGCAAGGCGCACGAGCTCGACAACCTCTACGTGGTCGACACCAGCTTCTTCGTCACCTCGGCGGCGGTGAACCCGACCCTGACGACGGTGGCCAACGCCATGCGCGTCGGCGACCACCTGATCGAGCGCCTGGGGGCCCGCACGGCGGCCGCGCCGCCGGTGTGAACGCCGTTCTCCGAAACGTCGCCGGCGCGGTGTAGGATCGGGGCCTGACCCGACGTCCTAGGACCGGCGCGGCAGGCGCCTTCACGGAGACTCGAGCATGTCCGACTTCCACGGCCGCTTCATCTGGTACGAGCTGATCACCTCCGACATGGCCGGCGCCAGGCGCTTCTACGGCGACGTCGTCGGCTGGACTGCCCAGGACATGCCGACGCCGCCCGGCGCCGAGCCCTATGTGGCCTTCAATTCCGACGGGAGCGGCGTCGCCGGCATGATGAACCTCGGCGAGCCGATGAAGGCCGAGGGCATGTTCCCCAACTGGACCGGCTACGTCGGCGTCGACGACGTGGACGCCTCGGTGGCCGAGGCCGAGGGCCTCGGCGGCAAGACGATCCGCCCGCCGATGGACATCCCGGGCGTCGGCCGCTTCGCCATCGTCGCCGATCCCGCCGGCGCGGTGTTCGCCATGATGACGCCGATCCCGCCCGAGGGCGGCCGGCCCGAGGCCGACCCGAACGCCGTCGGCCAGGCCGGCTGGCACGAGCTCTACGGCGCCGATCCGGACACCGGTTTCGGCTTCTACGCCGACCTGTTCGGCTGGACGAAGACCGAGGCCATGCCGATGGGCGAGATGGGGACCTACCAGCTGTTCGCCAACGCCTACGGCCAGGCGGGCGGCATGATGAGAAAGCCGCCTCAGGTTCCAGGCGCGTGCTGGCTCTACTACTTCCGCGTCGGCGACATCGACAGGGCGGCCCGGACCATCACGGCCGGCGGCGGCCAGGTGACCAACGGCCCCATGGAGGTCCCGACCGGCGAATGGATCGCCCAGGCCACCGACCCCCAGGGCGCCGCCTTCGCGGTGGTGGCCAGGAAGGGCTGAGGCGCTCTGCTCTTCCCAAGGGGAAGAGCAGGCGCGCGTCCGACTTGGCGGAGACGGGCGCGCTATTCCCCCGCCAGCTTCAGGATCGTCCGCCACTCGTCCGGTTCGACCGGGGTCACGGAGAGGCGGAACTGGCGGAACATGCGCATGCCGGCGAGCTTCGGCTCGGCCTTCATCTGCGCGAGGGTGCCTGGGGTCTTCAGCGCCCGGACCGGCTCCACCTCGACGGCGACGAAGCGGCCCGAGGCGTCGGTCGTGTCGGGGAAGGCCTCCTTGGAGACCCGCGCGATCCCGACCACCGCCAGGTCCTGCTGCGAGTGGTAGTAGAGGAG
>DASZQQ010000581.1:0-17462 GCA_035549595.1 Caulobacteraceae bacterium | reverse complement strand
ATCACGGTGTCGATGTCGACGCTGCTCATCCGCTCCTTGATCGCCCGTTCCATGCGCAGCAGGCCGACGCGGTACTGGTTCTCCAGCAGCTCGCCGACCGAGCGCACCCGGCGGTTGCCGAGGTTGTCGATGTCGTCGATCTCGCCACGGCCGTCGCGCAGGCCGACCAGGGTCTTCAGGACCTCGAGCACGTCCTCCTTGCGGATCACGCGCATGTCGTCCGGGCAGTCCAGCTCCAGGCGCATGTTCATCTTCACCCGGCCGACGCTCGACAGGTCGTAGCGCTCCTGGTCGAAGAACAGGCTCTTGAACATCGCCTCGGCGGCTTCCACCGTCGGCGGCTCGCCCGGGCGCATCACGCGGTAGATGTCGAAGAGCGCGTCCTCGCGCACCGCGTTCTTGTCCACGCGCAGGGTGTTGCGCATGTACGGGCCCACCGTCACGTGGTCGATGTCGAGCACGTCGATGGTGGTGAAGCCCTTCTCCTCCAGCGAGGCGATCGCCGCGGCGTCCAGCTCGTCGCCGGCCTCGGCGTAGATCTCGCCGGTGGCCATGTTGACCTCGTCGCGGGCCAGGTAGCGGCCGACCAGGGCGTCGGGCGAGAGCAGCAGGGTCTTCAGGCCGTTGTCGGCCAGGCGCTTGGCCTGGCGGGCCGAGATCTTGGTCCCGGCCGGGGCAACTTCCTCGCCGGTGTCGGCGTCGACCAGGGGGAAGTCCGGCTTCACGCCGCGCCAGCGCTCGGGCTTGTAGGGCGTCGCCCAGCCACCCGAACCGTCCTTCTGGGTGCGCTTCTCGAACGGCACGACGTCGTAGAACGTCGTCAGGATCTCCTCGCCGTCCATGCCGAGGCCGTAGAGGAACGTCGTCGCCGGCAGCTTGCGGCGCCGGTCGATGCGCACGTAGACGATGTCCTTGGCGTCGAACTCGAAGTCCAGCCACGAGCCGCGGTAGGGGATGATGCGCGCGGCGAACAGCAGCTTGCCGGACGAGTGCGTCTTGCCCTTGTCGTGGTCGAAGAACACGCCAGGGCTACGGTGCATTTGCGAGACGATGACCCGCTCGGTGCCGTTGACGATGAAGGTGCCCTTGTCCGTCATGAGCGGGATGTCGCCCATGTAGACGTCCTGCTCCTTGATGTCCTTGACCGACCGGGCGCCGGTCTCCTCGTCGGTCTCGAACACGATCAGGCGCAGCTTCACCTTCAGCGGCGCGGCGAACGTCATGTCGCGCTGGATGCACTCCTCGACGTCGTACTTCGGCTCCTCGAACTCGTACGACACGTATTCCAGCGTCGCGCGCTCGTTGAAGTCCTTGATCGGGAACACCGACTTGAAGACCGCCTCCAGGCCCTCGTCGCGCCGCTGGCCCGGACGGACCTCGCGCTGCAGGAACTGTTCGTAGGAGGACCGCTGAACCTCGATCAGGTTCGGCATGCGAACGGCTTCAGGAATGCGGCCGAACGACATCCGGATCCGCTTCTTGCCGGTGAACGATTGCGCCATCGTGGCTCCCTTGGGTCGCGCGAGGACGGACCTCGCGCGTGAAATGGTCCGCTTTAGCGTCCACCCTCGGCTGGGACGGGGGGCCATAAGAGGCCGCATGCCGTCCGCCGGACGCATAACCCCTGGCGGATCGGGAAATCCGCGAGGGCGCCCCGTCGCGCTTGGTCAGAGGGCGGCTGGCCGCGCCTCGGGGCGATTGAAGAGACGCGTCCACGGCGATGCGGGGCGCGCGTCTGCGACTTGAGTCTCAGGTGTGTGAGAACGGCGTATGTAGTCGCTCCGCACGCGTATGGGAAGCCCCAATTTCGCGGCGGCGAGGGAAAGCCGAACTAAGCGCGATTTGACGCCGATGGCAAGGGCGCGGGGTCCCCGGAAGGGAGGACCTTCTCCAGCACGACGAACTCGAGATCGTCGCGTCGCGGCAGGCCGAAACGCTGGTCCTCGTAGGGGAACGGCGCGGTCTCGCCGGTGAGCGCGTAGCCGCGCCGGCGGTACCAGGCGATCAGGGTGTCGCGGATGTTGACCACGGTCATGCGCATGCGCCTGGCGCCCTGGGCCACCGCATGCGCCTCGGCCGCCTCGAGCAGGCTCCGGCCCAGCCGGCGATCCTGCAGGTCGGGGCGCACGGTGAGCATGCCGAGGTACCAGGTCCCCTCCCCGACCGGCTCCAGCCAGACCGAGCCCAGGATCGGTCCGGCCGCCGCGTCGCGCAGGACGAGGATGCGCGCGCCGGGCGCCGCGGCGAGATCCGCCTCGAGCGTGGCCAGGTCCGTGCGCTGGCCGTCCAGGTAGTCGGCCTCGGTGGTCCAGCCCTGGCGCGAAGTCTCGCCGCGGTAGGCGCCGTTCACCAGGGCGACGACTTCGGGCAGGTCGGAGGGCGCGGCGATGTCGAGGGGCATGACCAGCCTAAAGCCACGCCGGGCGTCCCCTGGCTAGCCCCCCCCGCGCCGGCGCACGGGCATTGCCGGAAACATGAACTCTTTGAAACTTTCCGCTGGCGACCGGCCGCCGCTAGGGTCCCGGCCAGCTGCGAAATTCGCTGAGGGGGCTGATTCATGACTTCCAACCGTCGCCAGTTGCTGCTGTCGGCCGCCGCCGCCGGCATGGCCCTTTCCGCCCCGCTGCGGGTCCTGGCCCAGGCGGCCGCCGGCCCCGTGGCCGATCCGAAGCTGGCGAGCCTGCTCGACGCCTTCGTCGAGGAGATCCTGACGGAGTCGCCCGAGACCGCCACCGCGCTCGGCCTCGACAAGGGGCCGCGCGCCGGACTGAAGAGCCGGCTCAGCGACTCCTCGGCCAAGGGCTGGACCAAGACCACCGCCGCCTACGCCGACCGCCGCCGCCGGCTGCAGGCCATCGACCGCGCGCGCCTGACCGGGCATGACATCACCACCTACGATGCGGTGCTCTATTCCCAGGACATGGGCGCCCAGGGCGGCCAGTTCAGCTTCGGCGGCGACAACGCCAACCCCTATGTGGTCAGCCAGCAGAACGGCTCCGTGTCGTCCCTGCCGGAGTTCCTGAACTCCCAGCACCTGATCGCCGAGAAGGCGGACGCGGACGCCTACCTGGCGCGGCTCGAGGGCTTCGCGACGGTGCTCGACCAGGAGACCGACCGGGTGAAGGCCGACGCGGGCGCCGGCGTGGCCCTGCCCGACTTCCTGATGGCCACCGCCCTCACCCAGCTGGCCGCCCTTCGCGCCATGGCCCCGGCCCAGACCCGCCTCGTCACCTCCCTCGCCGAGCGCGCCAAGGCCAAGGGGCTCGACGGCGACTGGGCCGGCCAGGCGACGAAGATCGTCGCCGACAAGGTGTTCCCGGCCCTCGACCGCCAGATCTCGGCGATGCAGGCCCTGCAGCCCAAGTGCGGCCACGACGCCGGCGTCTGGCGCCTGCCCGAGGGCGGCGCCTACTACGCCTGGGCCCTGCGCGAGGGCACCACGACGACCATGACCGCCGCCGAAATCCACCAGATGGGCCTCGACCAGGGCGCGGCGATCGACGCCGAGATGGACGGGCTGCTGAAGGGCCTTGGCCTGACGCAGGGCAGCGTCGGCGAGCGGGTCAGCGCCCTGACGCACGACCCGAAGAACAGCTATCCCAACACCGACGAGGGCAAGGCCGCCCTGCTGGCCGACCTGCGCGGCCGCATCGCCGCGATCCGGCCGCACCTGGCCGAGATCTCGAAACTCGGCCTCAAGGCCCAGGTCGAGGTCAAGCCGGTGCCCAAGGAGATCGAGGCCGGCGCCGGCCTCGGCTACATGAACTTCGCCTCGCTCGATGGCTCGCGGCCGGCGATCTACTACGTCAACCTGTCGGACACGATGAACTGGCCGAAGTTCACCCTGAACAGCCTGACCATGCACGAGGCCCTGCCCGGCCACGCCTGGCAGGGGGCCTACCTGGCCGAACGCCACGACCAGATCCCGACGATCTATTCGCTGATGGGCTTCAACGCCTTCATCGAGGGCTGGGCGCTCTACGCCGAGCAGCTGGCCGACGAGATCGGCATGTACAGGTCCGACCCCCTGGGCCGGATCGGCTACCTGCAGGCCCAGCGCTTCCGCGCCGCGCGGCTGGTGGTCGACACCGGCCTGCACGACAAGCGCTGGAGCCGCGAGCAGGCGATCGACTGGATGGTCGGCGTCACCGGCCGGGCCAAGGCCGCCATCACCAGCGAGGTCGACCGCTATTGCGCCAGCCCGGGCCAGGCCTGCGGCTACAAGGTCGGCCACACCCGCATCGTGGGCTTGCGCGAGAAGGCCAAGGCGGCGCTCGGCCCGAAGTTCGACCTGCGCGACTACGACGACGCCGTGGTCACCACCGGCGGCGTGCCGCTGGACGTGCTGGCGAGCGTGATCGACCGCTACATCGCGGCGACGAAGGCGGCTTAGAATCGAACCACGAAAGACACGAAAGGGACCGGCCCACGCGCGAAGCGTTTTCGTGGCCTTTCGTGGATTTCGTGGTTCCGAAAGCCAGCGCTGTGGACGTCGGCAGGCGTCGCCAATGTGTCCACGAACCACACGAACCACACGAACGGGAGTTCTTCCGACTGAAGCCGCAGCCGGCCGGCGGGCACGGTCTGTTCGTGTGGTTCGTGTGGTTCGTGGTTCCTTTCCTCACGGCCCCGCCGCGCCTGTGGTGATTGCGGACGAGGACGAACTAAGAAAAAGGCCCGGGATCGCTCCCGGGCCTTCGTCTTTGCGCTGGATCCCGGATCGGCGAAGCCGTCCGGGATAGTCCTGCGGCAGGCCGCGGCCTGCCTTCGGACTACTTGACCTGCACGGTCGCGCCGGCGTCTTCCAGCTTCTTCTTGATGTCCGCCGCTTCCTGCTTGGAGACGTTCTCCTTCACGTTCTGCGGGGCGCCTTCGACGAGGTCCTTGGCTTCCTTCAGGCCCAGGTCCGGACGGACGGCGCGGACTTCCTTGATCACGTTGATCTTCTTGTCGCCGCCGGCGGTCAGCACGACGGTGAATTCGGTCTGCTCTTCGGCGGCTTCGGCCGGAGCGGCGGCGCCGCCGGCCGGGGCGGCCATCGCCATGGCCACCGGAGCGGCGGCGGAAACGCCCCACTTCTCTTCCAGCAGCTTGGAGAGTTCGGCGGCTTCGAGAACCGTCAGCTTGGAGAGGTCTTCGACCAGTTGTTCGAGCTTCGACATGTCAGTTGGTTTCCTTGGAAAGGGTTGGGGTCGGGGAGATGACGGGCCTTAGGCGGCGTCCTTGGTGGCGTAGGCGTTGAACACCCGCGCCAACTGGCCGGCCGGAGCCTGCAGCACGCCGGCGACCTTGGTCGCGGGAGCCTGCAAGAGGCCGATGAGCTGGGCGCGCAGCTGGTCGAGCGACGGCAGCTTGGCCAGCGCATCGACGGCGGCGGCGTCCAGAACCTGGTCGCCCATCAGGCCGCCGACGACGGAGAACTTGTCGTTGTCCTTGGCGTACTGGCTGGCGACCTTGGCGGCCGAAACCGGATCGGGGGCGTAGGCGATGGCCACGGGTCCCTTGAACAGGGCGTGGGTCGCCCCGCCTTCCTCGGCCGCGAGGGCCTTCTGGGCGAGCCGGTTCTTCACCACCTTCAGCGCCGCGCCTTCCTTGCGGAGGCGAAGGCGAAGGTCAGTCATTTCCGCAACCGAGAGACCCAGGTAGTGGGTCACGACGACGGCGCCGGCGTCGGCGAAAACGCCCTTGAGCGTCTCGATCGACTCCGCTTTTTGCGCGCGGTCCATTGCGGTCTCCATTACTCATCCCGCCCGCCGGACCATCCGGCGGACGTGAACGGCGATGCGCGCGAGGGATCGCTCCCGCACGCGGCAAGCCGTCAGACCTGTCCCAAGGAATTGCAGGCAGCCGTCCGCGCTGTGGCGGATGAAAGGCTCAGCCTTCGCTTCCCCGTCTCCCAGCGGTGAGGAAGGGCTCTTCCCCGCTTACGGCCCAGGCGACCCCTGGACCCCGCAGTTCTCGGACAGGATCGACGGGGCAAGCCCCATCGAAGGCGGCGCACATACACGCATCGCGCCGGCGAGGCAAGGCGCCCATCCCCGCGGCGCAGCCGCCCAGCCACCCAGAGTTGACACTTCAAACTCTGCAATGACAGCCTTCGACACCATGAGGTGGAATCATCTTCTCGTCGTCGGCCTCGCCGCCGGACTCTTGGCCTCGTGCGCCACCACCTACGACAAGGAAGGCTGGACCGGCGGCTTCAGCGAGCAGCAGCTCGGGCCCGCGCGCTGGCGGGTGGTGTTCTCGGCCAACGGCTACACCAGCCGCGAGACCGCTCAGACCTACTGGCTGTATCGCTGCGCCCAGCTCACGCTCGAGAAGAACTACACCGCCTTTCGCGTCGTCACGCCCATGCCGCTGATCAGCGCGCCCCGAAGGACCGCCCCGGCGTCGGGGCTGACGCGGGCGCAGTACGACTTGCCAGCGGACCACACCAAGCCGTGGCTGGGGGGTGAGATCGAACTGCTGCGAGGCCGCATCGAGGCGGCGCCGCCACACGTGTTCGACGCCGCCGCCCTCAAGGCCGCGCTGGAGCCCCACGTGAACGGGCCCAAGTGCGGCGGCAACGTCTGCCCGCACCTTCACGACTACCTGTTCGCCAAGCCGCCGGCCCCCGCGATGCCGGCGGCGCCGGTAAGCCCCACCTGACCTCGCCCACCGCCGCGCCGAACGCGCGGGACTGTTCGGAAACGTCGACCGTATGCCCAGAAAAGTCCCAGCGGCCGCGCAGATCTGCTCCCTGGCCCTGGTCGCCGGCGCCCTGTGCGCCGCGCCCTCGCCATCGCTGGCCGCGCCGGCCTCCGACTATTTCGCCTGCGACGGCTACGGCGCACCCTCCGGCGAAGGCGACGGGATGACGCGCTACGCCACCGTCCTCGGCATCTTCAATCCGCCGGGCAAGGGCACGACGGACCGGCTGAAGCCCGGCGTCGGGGCGACCGCGGTCGCGGCCTGCACCCGCGCCATCGACGACCTCCCGGCGCCGCACTGGATGCGGCGGGTCAGTCTTCTGCGCGCCCGGGCGGCCCATCGCCTGGAAGCCGGCGAGACGACCGATGCGGCCCTGGCGGATCTCGACAGCGCCGCCGCGTCCGGTCGGGACGACGCCGACTACCGTCGCAGCCTCGGCCTCGGCGTCGACCTGCTGCGGGCCTACGCCCTGCGCCGGGCCGGCAAGAGCCCCGACGCCGATGCGCTGGCCCTGGAGGCGCTGAAGCAGCGTCCCTTCAGCCGGGGCATTGCGACAGCGACCTTGTTCGCCCTCGGACCGAATGCGCCGGACGCGGACATCGACACCGCCGCCAGGGCGCTGGCGCGCATTCGGCCGGAGGCGCTCGAGCTGCTCTATGGGCGCGCGCTCGAAGGCGGGCGCTACGGCGAGGCCCTCGCGCTCTATCCTCAGCTGAAGCCCACCGAGCGTCCCCTGGACGGCTTCTACAACGAGATGGGCCTGCTCGAATTCGAGCTCAACAACAGGCTGGAGGCCCAGCAGTTCTGGGCCTGGCATGCGGGCGAGGCCGCGTTCGCTCTCGCCGCCCTTGGCAAGACCAGCGACGCGCACGCCATGCTGGACTCCGCCCGCGCTCGCCTGGCGCACGCCGTCGAAGCCCCACCGATCCCGCCGGCCGAGACGCCCAAGCAGACGCAGCGGCGCATGCTCACGCTCAACTACAACGCCCGCATCCTCGCCCAGGCGACGCCGATCCTCGATCAGTGGAGTGCGCTGACGGACCTGCGCCTCAGGATCGTGGACGGTCAGGGCGCCGCGGTCGCGCGGCAACTGGCGACCAGCCGCCCGCCCGCCAACTGGGCCACGCTGGACCTGCTCCAGGCCCTGGCCCTGGAGCAGCTTCCGGAATCGACGGCGATCGCCGGTGCGGCGCAGGCCCTGAAGGCGAGGCTGGCCTCGGCCGAGCATGACATTCCGGAGGCCGGCGTCACCCAGCTGCTCAACAGTCTGCCCGAGCCCGAGGTCGCCGGCCGCACGCCGCCGTACCGCGAGGCGAAGCGCCCCCTGCTGGCGATGAAGGGCTCGCAGGCCGACGACGACGCCCAGGGCTACCGGGTCGGCCAGCCGACCGCCGAAGGCGTGCTGACGATCCGCTTCCGGGGCGACCGCAGCACCGAAGGTGTCGTCGAGGAGATGGCGCTGCTCCACGCCGCCGTCGTCGCCCGCAACGCCGGCAAGAAGGGCTTCATCGTCGTAGGCGCGCGCGACACCAAGCACTCGGTCGTCACCACCTACTATGGTTCGCCGCTTCGCAGCGATCCTAACGGCTTCGATTCCGAGTACGACGTGGTGCTGGTCGACCCCGCGGCCTTGCCGCCGGCCTATCGGGAATCAGCCTGGCGCGTGCTCGACGCCGACGCGGTGTTCAACGCCCTGGGGCCGATCTACATCAACAACGTGGTTGATCCGCCTCGCGCCGGTTCCTAGCCGTTCAGATAGATCGGATTGCCGATCAGGAGGGTGCGCTCGCCGTCGGGCGAGCGGGCGTCGATGCGGATCCAGTGGCGCAGGCCGTCGCCCGGCAGGGTGAAGCGCAGCTCGGCCGTCTCGCCGTAGACCTTCACGCCCCTGAGCGCCGCGCCGTGCCGGCCGTCGAGGATCACGTCGACGAGGGCGCCGGAGAAGTTCTCCAGCCGGATCAGGAAGCGGACCTCCGAGCCGGCGGGCGCGGCCAGTGCCTCGCCCATCATCGCGGTCTCGGCGCCGCATCGGGCGGTGAACTCCAGCAGCCGGCCGGCGACGCCCTCGACGTCCACGAACACGCGCCCGGCGCGGATCGCGTCGAGGATCGCCCGTTCGGAGAGGACCTCGGCCCAGACCACGGTCGTGGGCGAGCCCACCGCCGGCGGTGCGGCCGGGTCGCCGTCGGGCTTGTGGTTGTCCGAGCCGCCGATGGCGGTGATGCGGTGGCCTTCGTTCAGCCGCGCCTCCCAGAACGGCACGCCGGAGAAGACGCCGTCTGCGGTCCCGCCCTGGGCCTGCGTGGCGCCGCCGTTGACCACCTCGATGGCGTCGACGCGGGCGTAGTCGCAGCCCTCGGCGGTCCAGCCGCAGCCCATGCAGAATTCGTTCGACGGCAACGCTGGATGGTTGATGGCGAAGAGGCCGTGCTGGCGCGCGACGGCGTCCTGCAGGTCGGTGACGTGCGGCAGGATCGGGCTCGTCAGGCGGAACTCGACGAAGCCGACCGCGCCCAGGACGCCGACATGGCCGCGGAAGGTCGTCACCTCGACGCCGGGGATCAGCAGCAGGCGGTCGAAGTGCGGCTGCAGCTCGCGCAGGGAATTGAGGTGCGAGACCGCGTTGTGGTCGGTCACCGCGATGAAGTCGGCGCCGCGGGCGGCGGCCGCCTCCACGGTGCGGTAGACGGGTCCCGGCGCCCGGCGCGCCCCGCTCTGCGTCGCCACCGTGCCGTCGGAGTGGCAGGTGTGCATGTGCAGGTCGCCGCGGTACCAGCGCGCGCCCACCTCCAGCGGCTCGTCCGAGAACAGCGACACCTCGCTCGCCTCGCCGCGGCCGAAGAAGATCTGCGCCTCGTAGGTCGCCTCGACGCCCTCGCGGATGTTCGGCACGCCCAGCAGCAGGGTCCAGCGCCCCGGGACGATCGGGCCGGGATGGTACGACGGGGTGGCGTCCTCGGCCGCCAGGGTGAAGCGCATCTTGTCGCCGCCGCTCCAGCCGCGGAAGCGCTCCGGATCGAAGAGGCCGAGGTCGATGGTCGTCTTCAGGTCGCGATGGCTGTAGCTGAACGCCACCGTCAGGCGGGCGACGCCCGGCGGCACCTCGAACGGCCGCTCGATGTAGGTCTCGTGGTCGGCCCGGGTCAGGCGTCCGGTCAGGACGACGTCGGCCGGCCGGCCGGCGGCGAAGACCTCGGCGTCCAGGGTGTCCGTCATGGCGCCGGGGCGGGATAGAGCGGCGCGAAGCTGAACACCCACGGCGTCTCGGTATCGACGCTGACGCGCACGGCCCTGAGGTCCGGCGCGCCATAGACCTGCAGGCGGGTGATGTTGTCGTTCTTCGGCGGCGCGGAGTCGCCGCCGGAGATGCGCCAGGGCTTGTCGACGATGAAGCTGTGGTCGTCGCCGTTGATCACCAGCACCGGCTTGCCGAACGGCCCGCCGAAGTCGCGGATGGCGCGCGCGATCCACCAGTAGGGTCCGTCGGAGCCGCCGCGGATCGACATGGCGAAGTCGCGGCTGGTCCAGGGGGTCGGCGGGTCGAACATGGCCGCCTGCATGGCGATGACCACCGCCTTGGCGTTCTTCGCCTTGGCCTCGGCGAAGGCGTCCTTGATCCAGGCGACGTTGGCGCGCGTGCGCCGGGCGGCCTCGGCGGCCCTGGCTTCGCTGAGGATCGTGAAGTCGCTGTTCGAGCCGGGGTTGCTGACGGTGACGAACAAGACCCCGTCCTTCTCCCAGCGCGCGTTCTCGACCATCTCCTTGAAGTCCGGCGAGACGTCGGCCTGGCGCACCACCGGCATCGGATGGGCGCCCAGGCTCTCGGGCCTTGAGAAGAACACCTTGCGGATGGTGGCCAGCGAAGCCAGGGCGTCGTCGTAGCTGCCGAGCTGGAACATGTCGTCGAAGCTCTGGGCGTGGGCCAGCAGCGCCATGTCCTCCGGCGTCGCCTCCTTCTTCACGAAGCGCTTGTAGGCGGCCAGCTCCGGCGCCTTGCGGCAGTCGGTCCACTCGTTGTCGCCGGGGGTGTAGACCACCGGTTGCTGGTAGGTCTGGAAGGTCGCCAGCACCTGGCGGTGGTCGGCCTCGGAGCACACCTCGGCCCCCCAGGTGTCGCCGACGTGGATCGAGAAGGACGGCGCGGCCTTGTTGATGGCCTCGATCAGGGCGGCGTACTTCGGCGTGTCACCCTCGTTGTAGGCGGTGTCGCCCAGCGCCACGAAGTCGAACCGCTCCGCCCGCGCCTGGCCGGCGGCCATCAGCGCCAGCGCCACAGCCGCGGCCGCCAGTCTTCCGTCGATCCGCATGGCCCGGCCTCCCCTCTTCCTCGGAAGGCTGTGTAGCCCTCCGCCTGGCGGGCGTCGACGGCCCTTGCTTGAACCTAGGTCGTCGCCGCCGCCTCCGCCTCGGCTTCCCGCGCCTGCGCCCTGGCGTAGGCCGGGCGGCCGACCACCCGCTGGACGTAGCCCTCCAGCAGCGGCGTCTTCTCGACCATCCCCCCGCCCATGAACATGGCGAAGGTCGTGCCGGCGAGGATGTCCGCGGCGCTGAAGCGCTCGCCCAGCAGGTAAGGCCCCGCCTCGAGCGTGCGGTTCACGAACTCCATCACCTGGTCGGCAGGCGGCCAGCCCGGCATCGTCGGCGGCAGCTCGACCTTCATGAACTTCATCATCCACGCCGGCTCCATCACCCCGCAGTAGTAGGCGAGCCAGGTCAGGTAGGCGCCGCGCTTCGGGTCTCCGACCACTGGCCCGATGCCCGCCTCCGGGAAGCGGTCCGTGAGGTAGAGGGCGATGGCCGAGGACTCGAACACGGCCACCCCGTCGTCCGAGATCGCCGGGACCTTGCCGTGCGGGTGCGGATTGGCCGGATCGCGGCCGACGCCCGCCTCGCTGCGAGCGATGGAGTGGATCCGATAAGGCGCGCCCAGCTCCTCGAGCAGGAAGATGAAGCGCGACGAGCGGGTCCGGGGGCTGTGGTAGAGGGTGATCACGGCGACGGCTCCTTGTTCACGGTACGTTCCCATCCTGACGGAGATGCAGCCCGCTGTCACCGCCTGCCCTTGAAAAACGCCTGATGTTTTTCGCCGTGGCCCTGCTACCTGAAGCAGAGCTGCAAGGGAGCGCGCCATGGGACTGTTCGGCTTCGGCAGGAAGAAGGGCGCCACCGCCCCGAACACGCTGACCCCGGAGGCCCGGGCGGCCGCCGCCAAGGCCCTGGTCGAGCTGCTGGAGACCAGCCAGACCGAAGCTCAGGGACGGATCCGCGTCGAGGACCTGCTCAGCGCTGCGGCCGCCGTCGCCGGCGAGCGCTGCATCGCCGCGGCCGGCGAGTTCGACCCCGAGGCGCACGATTTCGCACCGGGCTCGGCCGTGTTCTCGGAACGCATCAACGCCATGCTGTGCAACGAGGCCAGGGACTGGACCGATCCGGCGCTCGCCACCAGCGTGTTCGGCATCGTCCGCGGCGGCGCCCTGGCGCGCGGCTACGCGCCGACTTCGTTCCCGGGCCTGGAGGACGTCTTCCGCACCCTGGCCGGCGGGATCGGAGCGGCCGGCTTCGGCCGCGTGCCCCTGACCGTGCCCGAGGACAACACCCCACGCCCGCCCCCGCTGCGAAGCGCGTATGAGCTGCGTGGGGCCGTGAAGGCCCTGATGGAGCGCTACGCCGTTCCCCCCGCCGACCAGCCGCTGCTCTGCGCGATCGCCTTGTCGTTCATTCTCGGTCACGTGAAGGACGCCGTCGATCATGGCGTGGCGCTGCGGCTGGTGTTCGAGACCCTGAACGGCATGGCCAAGACCGCACCGATGACCGAGCGCCACATGCGCGAGGCCCAGGCGGCGCAGGCTGGACCGCAGGCCCAGAAACACGAACGCCCCGGAGGCTGACCTCCGGGGCGTCGCTCGATCAGGAACCGGTCGGCGCGATCAGGCGCTGAAGCTGCCGGGCTCGACCTTGAAGCCCGGGCCCATCGTCGACGACAGGCTGATGCGCTTCACGTAGGTGCCCTTGGCCCCCGACGGCTTGGCGCGGTTCAGCGCGTCCATCAGGGCGCGGGCGTTGGCCAGGAGGGCGTCCTCGGTGAAGCTCGCCTTGCCGATGCCGGCGTGGACGATGCCTTCCTTCTCGACGCGGAACTCGATGGCGCCGCCCTTGGCGTCCTTCACCGCCTGGCCGACGTTCGGCGTGACGGTGCCGACGCGCGGGTTCGGCATCAGGCCGCGCGGGCCCAGGATCTTACCCAGGCGGCCGACGAGGGCCATCATGTCCGGGGTGGCGATCACCCGGTCGAAGTCCATGAAGCCGCCCTGGATGCGCTCGACCAGGTCCTCGGCGCCGACCACCTCGGCCCCGGCGGCCTTGGCCTCCTCGGCCTTGGCGTCCTTGGCGATGACGGCCACGCGCACGTCGCGGCCGGTGCCCGACGGCAGGGAGACCACGCCGCGGACCTGCTGGTCGGCGTGGCGCGGGTCGACGCCCAGGTTGACGGCGATCTCGACGGTCTCGTCGAACTTGGCCTTGGCGTTGGCCTTGACCAGCTTCACGGCTTCAGGAAGGGCGTGCAGCGCGTTGCGGTCGCCGCTCCAGGCCTGGATGCGCTTCGGTTGCTTGGGCATGGGTTAGGCCTCCACCACGCGAAGGCCCATGGCCTTGGCCGAGCCCTCGATGATCTTGGCCGCGGCCTCGATGTCGTTGGCGTTCAGGTCCTTCATCTTCTTCTCGGCGATGTCGCGCAGCTGCTGGCGCGTCACCTGGCCGACGAACTCGCGGCCGGTCTTGCCGGAGCCGGACTTCAGGCCGACGGCTTCCTTCAGGAAGAAGGTGGCCGGCGGGGTCTTGGTGACGAAGGTGAAGCTCTTGTCCTGGTAGACGGTGATCACCGTCGGCAGGGGCGTGCCCTTCTGCACGTTCTCGGTGCGGGCGTTGAATTCCTTGCAGAACCCCATGATGTTGACGCCGCGCTGGCCGAGCGCCGGCCCGATGGGCGGCGAAGGCGTGGCGGAGCCGGCGGGGACCTGAAGCTTGATGTAGCCCAGGATCTTCTTGGCCATATGGTCCTCTCATAGGGTCCGCGGCGGGGCCGAGGTCCCTTCGGTTGACGAGCCGTGGTCGCGGGGTTGGCGCCCCTCCCACGGATTTGACGCGCCCGGACCCTTCGAGGGGTTCGCGCACGAAGGGGGGGCGTGTAGCAGGTCGGGGCCGCCAGTTCAATGCGGCGAAGGAGAGGACGGCGGCGATGGACACCAAGACCTACGAGGCCCTGGGCCTGCATCTGGCGCTCGACGAAGTCGCCCCGGGCGTCGTCGTCAACGGCCGGGCCAACCGCGAGATCATGCAGGTGCTGTCGACCGAGGCCGACCGGCAGTACCACCCGAACCCCGAGGCCTTCCCCGGCGACGACGTCCCGCGCGGCAGGGTGCGCGCCTGCAAGGACTGGGACGGCGCCCGCGTCTATCCGGGCACGCTGCGCGACCTCTGGATCTACACGCCGCCGGGCTTCGATCCGGCCGGGCCCGCGCCGGCCCTGGCCGTGTTCCAGGACGGCGGCGGCTATCTCGACCGCAACGGGCCGGTGCGGGCCGCGGCGGTGTTCGACAGCCTGGCCGCCGCCGGCGAGATGGGCCCGACCGTCGGCGTCTTCGTCATGCCGGGCCGCAAGGAAGGCGTGCCCTGGCAGCGCAGCTTCGAGTACGACAGCGTCACCGACACCTACGGGCGCTTCCTCCTCGAGGACGTGCTGCCGTTCGTGGAGGCCGAGATCGGCTGCGCCCTGACAACCGACCCGGCCCGGCGGACCATCTGCGGCATCTCCTCGGGCGGCATCTGCGCCTTCACGGCGGCCTGGTTCCGGCCCGACGCCTTCGGCAGGGTGATCAGCCATTGCGGCTCGTTCACCGCCATCCGCGGCGGCCACAACTACCCGTTCCTGATCCGGAAGACGGAGCGCAAGCCGATCCGGGTGTGGATGCAGAGCGGAGCCAATGACGCCGACATCCTCTACGGCTCCTGGCCTGAGGCGAACAAGGCGGTCGCGGCTTCGCTCGAGTTCGCCGGCTACGACGTCAAGTTCGTGTTCGGCGAAGGCGGCCACAACCTGCGCCACGGCGGCGCCGTGTTCGCCGACACGCTTCGCTGGCTGTGGCGCGACGCGGGGACATGATACCGAAGGGATCGTGTCCCCACTGTCCGGCTATCCAGGGTTCGAAGGGGACACGATCCCTGCGGTATCATGTCCCCGACTTGCGAGGTCGAGCCTCAGCCCGTCTTCTCGACCTGGCCGTATTCCAGCTCGACCGGCGTCGCGCGGCCGAAGATCGAGACGGTGACGCGCAGGCGGGCGCGCTCCTCGTCAACCTGCTCGACCGAGCCGTTGAAGCTGGCGAACGGGCCGTCGATGACGCGGACGGTCTCGCCGATCTCGAAGCTGATCGTCGGCTTCGGGCGCTCGACGCCCTCCTCGATGGCGCCGATGATGCGGGCCACTTCCCGCTCGGACACCGGCATCGGCTTGGAGCCGGAGCCGAGGAAGCCCGTCACCTTCGGGGTGTTCTTGATCAGGTGATAGGCCTCGTCGGTCATCTCCATCTTCACCAGCACGTAGCCGGGGAAGAACTTGCGCTCGGCGTTGACCTTGCGGCCGCGGCGGATCTCGACGACCTCCTCGGTCGGCACCATGATCTCGGAGAAGCAGTCGTCCAACCCCTGGGCGTGCGCCTGCTCGCGGATGCTCTCGGCCACCTTCTTCTCGAAGTTCGAGTAGGCGTGGACGATGTACCACTTGTGGCGCGGGTTGGACGGGACGGTGGAAACGGCGGCTTCGCTCATGTCGTTCCAAAGTAGCCTATTGCGCGCCCGCGAGCTTCAGCAGCTCGCCGACGCCGAAATGGATGACGCCGTCGACGGCGGCGAAGAACGCGGCGGTCAGGACGACCATGATCCCGACCATGACGGAGGTGATCCAGGTCTCCTTCCAGCTGGTCCAGGTGATCTTGCGCGCCTCGGCCCGCACCTCGCGCAGGAACTGCACCGGGCTCGTCCGCTTCTTCGGCGCAGCCTCGATCTCGGTCCCGGCGCCGCCGCCCGAGGTCGGGGGCCGGCGCCCGCCGCGCGCGGGCGTACGCTGGCGCAACGAGGTCTGAACGATGCCTTGGTCCTTGGCCATCGGGCCTTTCAACTCGCTTTCCGCTTCGCCGTCGCAGCGTCATCGCTGCGCCGGCTGTCGCGCTTCATATAGTGGCAGGAGTGGAGGGACTCGAACCCCCGGCCCTCGGTTTTGGAGACCGATGCTCTACCAGCTGAGCTACACTCCTAGAGCCTTGCGTCCCAGGACAATGAAACAACGCGCCGGAGGGCGACAAGCCCGCCGGCGCGCTCGGCTCATGCCTGAGGGCGGGGGATTTAGCAGGGGCCGCCCTCTCGGGCAAGGCCGGAGCCTGCGGCGCGGCGCGGGCGGACAAGACCCGCACCGACCCCGCCACCGGATCGCTCGCCGAACGCCGTTCGCGTGGCGGGAGAACCACCTGGGCCTGCGGGGCCGCTGAAACTAACCTTAGCGTCGAGACAACTTTCGGAGAGACGCCATGCGCGCCCCAGCCCTCGCCCTTGCCGGCGCCCTCGCCCTCGGCGCCGCCGGCGTTCCCCAGATCGCCGCGGCCGCGCCCGACGGCAGCTACCGCGACTCGTGCCGCGACTTCCGCGTCGACGGGCCGATGCTGTCGGCGACCTGCCCGGGCCCCGGCGGCTGGCGCCGTTCGGCCCTGGACTACAAAGCCTGCGGCGGCGACATCGCCAACGCCGGCGGGCGACTGGTCTGCCGCCGCCCCGACTACGATCACGACGACGGCTGGCGCGGTCCGGTCCCGCAACCCTACGACCGCGACGACGGCGACTGGCGCGACCGCGGCGACCGCGACCGCAGCGACTGGGGCGATCGCGAGGACCGGGGCGACCGCGGCGGATGGGACCGTGGCGACGGCCGCGACGGCTACGGCGGCGCGCGCATCACCTTCTACGCCCAGACCGACTTCGGCGGGCGCTGGTTCGGCGCCTCGCACCCCGTGAACGACCTGCGCGACACCGGCTTCAACGACCGCGCCGAGAGCGTGCGCATCGAGGGCGGCGTCTGGCTCCTGTGCGAGGACCGCGACTTCGGCGGCCGCTGCATCACCCTCTCGCGCAGCACCCCGGACCTCTGGCGCTTCGGCATGGGCGACAAGATCTCGTCCTTCCGCCGCATCCGCTAGGCCGCAGTCCCGGAAGACGACGACGGCCGCCGGGCTGGTCCCGGCGGCCGTTTTCGTTTTCGAACCACGAAACACACGAAAAGACACGAAAGTGGACCGAGCGCTCCAGGTCCAGCGCCCGCGCGCGGCAGCGCGCGTTCTTTGACTTGAACCACGAACCACACGAACCACACGAACAAGAGCCCTTCCGGCCGAAGCCGCAGCGCCGCCGCCGGCAGTGACCGTTCGTGTCGTTCGTGTCGTTCGTGTGGTTCGTGGACAAATTCCTCGCGACATCGCCGCGCCTGCAGCGCGGCCAGAAGGACCGAACCCCTTTCGTGTCTTTTCGTGTCCTTTCGTGGTTCCGAAAACGCGCCGGCGCGCGGCAGCGCGCGCTCCTTTGAATTGTCCACGAACCACACGAACCACACGAACGAGAACCCCTTCCGGCCGAAGCCGCAGCGCCGCCACTCGCAGTGCCCGTTCGTGTGGTTCGTGTGGTTCGTGGACAAATTCCTTGCGACATCGCCGCGCCTGCAGCGCGGCCGG